>DATMSN010000001.1:0-1566 GCA_035565375.1 Duganella sp.
GTGCGGCGGCTGGTGGCGCGCATGTTCGGCCGCTTCCCCGCCTGCGACATCAACCCGGACGAAGTGGTCGCGCTCGGCGCGGCCGTGCAGGCCGGCCTGAAGATGCGCGACGCCGCGCTCGACGAGGTCGTCATGACCGACGTCTCGCCGTACTCGCTCGGCATCGAGGTGTCGATGCAGCTGGGCGACCGCAGCTTTTCATCCGGCCACTTCGACCCCATCGTCGAGCGCAACACGCCGGTGCCGGTCAGCCGCGTCAAGCGCTACCACCCGGTCAGCGACAATCAGAAATATCTGGAACTCAACGTCTACCAGGGCGAGGCGCGCATGGCGCGCGACAACATCCGCCTCGGCAGCCTGAAGGTCGCGCTGCCGACCCTGCCGATCGAGGATAGCGGGATCGACGTGCGCTTCACCTACGACGTCAACGGGCTGCTGCAGGTCGAGGCCACCATCGTCAAGACGCGGGAGACGCACGCGCTGGTGATCGAGGGCAATCCCGGCATGCTGACGGAAGCGGAGATCGCCGCGCGTTTCATCACGCTGTCGGAACTGAAAATCCACCCGCGCGACCGCATCGAGCACCGCACCCTGCTGGCGCGCGCGGAACGTTTGTACCAGCAACTACGGGGACAGGGCCGCGAATGGTTCGGCGCGCGGATCGTCGCCTTCGAACAGGCGCTCGAAACGCAGGACAAGCGCGTGATCGACCCGGTGCGCGCGCAATTCGAGGCCACCTTGAACGATATCGAACATGACAGTTTTACCGTCCCGTTCAACGAGCCACACTAAGAACCATTGGAATCAGATGAATTTACGCGCTGCGGTACTGGCCACTTTTAGCACCCTCACGATGATTTCGGCCGCACATGCGCGTGATATTTGCACGGCGGTCGCCGATGCGGCCACGGGCAAGGTGCTGGTCGAACAAGGCGATTGCCGGCGGCAGGTGACACCGGCATCCACGTTCAAGATCGCCATCAGTTTGATGGGATACGACGCCGGTTTTTTAAAAGACCAGCACACGCCACTGCTGCCGTACCGCGAAGGTTATGTCGACTGGCGCGACTCCTGGCGGCATCCGACCGACCCGGCCAAATGGATGCGGGAATCGGTGGTCTGGTATTCGCAGCAGGTGACGCAATCGCTGGGGAAGGAGCGTTTCGCCGCCTACGCCAGGCAATTCAAGTTCGGCAACGCCGATGTCTCCGGGGACGCGGAGAATGATGGATTGACCCTGTCGTGGACCGATTCCTCGCTCAAGATATCCCCGTTGGAGCAGCTGTCGTTTTTGACCAGGGTGGTCAACCGCGAGCTTGGCGTGAGCCAGCGCGCCTATCGGATGACGGCGGAACTGACGAAATTCCCGCAACCGCCGAGAGGATGGGACCTGCACGGAAAAACCGGCGCGGCCGCCGGCTGGGGCTGGTACGTCGGCTGGGCGTCGAAAGGAAAGCGCACCTTCGTCTTCGCGCGTCTGATTCAAAAGGACGACACGCAGCCGCAAGATATCCCGGCGGGCATGTTGGCGCGCGACGCGTTTATCGAGCAGTTCGGGACGATCGT
>DATMSN010000002.1:0-2886 GCA_035565375.1 Duganella sp.
GAGCGCCGTCAATCCTTGCGCATTCGCCTCGGCGGCGGCCGCCTGGAGGGCCGCCTCCGCCTTCTCGTATTGTTCGAAAGTCGCGGCCACGTCGAACAGCCCGGCGATGACCGCCGCGCCGCCGATCGCGAACCCTGCAACCATGCCCGCCGTGCTGCTGGCTGCCGCGGCACCCGCGCCTGCGCCGCCGCCGATGACCTCCAGGGTGCTCAGGTTGACGTCGATCGTTTTCTGGCTGATGCACGCGGTCGCCACGTTGGTCAGGCGAACGGCCGCCGTGTTCTCGATCTGGGCACCCAGGAAATTCGAGATGTCCACCGCCAGGGCGTTGCTCATGTTCAGCCCGATGAAGGTCGAACGGTTCATGCCCAGGTTGGCTTCGCTGTTGGAGCCGATATAGCCGCTGGAATTGGTGCCCAGCACGGTGGTATTCGAACCCAGCGAGGTGGCATTGATATCGGCGACCGCCATCAGCTCGATGTTGGTGTTGCTCACCAGCTTGATCTCGTTGGCCATGAGGGCGTGCTTGCCACCGGTCACGTCATTGCGCACACCGCCGCTCTGGATCTTTGTGTTGCCGGTCACCAGCAACGCACTGTCGGCACCGACCGAGGTCGTCTGGAAGCCGACCACGCCCACATCCATGTTGGCACCCACCACGGTCTTCTGAAAGCCGCCGATGGCGTTGTCCTGGTTGGCGGTCACGATCAGGTTCTGCATGCCGACGACCGAGGTCTTCTGTCCGGCATGGAAGATGTTCTCCTGGAAACCCGCGACCTGGGTCTTCTGGCCACCCGATCCGATGGTGTTGCTCTGCGAAATGCCCACCACGTTGGTCTGCACCTCGGCCACCGTGTTCTTCTCGTTGCGCTTGACCAGCGCCGTGCGGTCGCGATCCACGGTGCTGCTTTGATCGCGCCCGACAGAAATCGAATCGTCCACCTCGACCGAGCGCGACATGTTGCGCTCGGCATGGATGTTGATGTTCTCGGCGCCCTTCTTGTCCTCGAACATGATCTCGTTGTAATTCCCTGCGCCCCCTTTGGGCGTCGATCGGGTCTTGAAGCCGCTTTGCGTGGCCGACTCGTAGGGAATCGGCTGGTCGTCGTTGTAGACCCGGCCCACGATCACCGGGCGGTTCGGATTGCCTTCCAGGAAATCGACCAGCACCTCCTGCCCGATGCGCGGCATGAAATAGCCGCCCCAGTTCTTGCCTGCCCAAGGCTGGGACACACGCACCCAGCAAGTGGACTTCTCGTTGCGCTCGTCGTAGCGGTCCCAGTGGAAGTGGACCTTGACCCTTCCGAACTCATCGACATAGGGCTCGTTCTCCTGGCCTTTGGGGCCCACCACGATGGCCGACTGCAAACCGGGCATCCTGACGGCCGGCGTCAGTCGAGGCGGTCGGTAGGGCATGGCCAGCGGCATGACCGTCGCGACGAAGACACTGGCGTCGCGCCAGTCGCCGCGCAGTTGCGGCGCGCTTTCGAACAGGTCCTGGATGATGCCCAGGTTCTCCATGGTGGGCGGATCGTCGGCCAGCACCGCGCGCAGCATGTCCGCCACTGCCTGCGGCTGCGGCGTGCGGTCCAGGCCCTCATGGCCAGGATGACTCACGAAGAACGTGCAGGCTGCGATGGTGTATTCGCCGTCACGCGTGCCGTCGGGATCGCCTTCGAACTTGAAGCTGCGCCCGGCCGCCACGTCGGGCCACGGAGTCAAGGCCCAGTGCCGCTCGCGGCGGCCGATCAGTTCGTCGCGGCGAACGGCGCCGACGACATCGGACGTTTCCTTGTGGAAATAACCCCCGGGGAACTCGAAGCTTTCGAAATCGGCCAGTTCGCAATCGTCGGAACCGTCGGCCGTGACGCTGAGCAGCGTGTTGATCGTCTTGAAGTTGCTGTCGGTCGAAGCGTACTTGCCCGTGTCAAGGCGCTTGGCCGAAACCCAGCGGCTGATCTCGTTGAAGCGCGCTTCGCTGCGCTGCTCCGCGACATGCGCGAGTGTGTCGGTTACCGGCAGGGCCGAGTGCGCAATGTCGCTGGCGTCGGCCAGGTACATCGTGCCGGGAGCGTCGTGCGCATCGAACCAGTAGTGGATGCCCTCCTGCTCCAGCTGGCGCGACAGGAAGTTGTAGTCGCTCTCCTCGAACTGCACGCAGTAGCGCAACGCGTCGTGCTTGCCGATGACCTGGTCCACATTGGTCTTCTTGACGCGCTTGATGGGACTGTCGTCCAGCGTCGCATCGAAGACCTCCAGGGTGGACTTCACCTGGAAAATCCGCGAGTTCTTCCGCTTGGTCAGCAGCCAGAACCAGGAGCGCAAGGTGATCCGGTACTCGAAAAAGCGTCCGAGTTCATGTGCGCGCACAAAGCGCACCGCGTGGCCATGGCAGTGCCGCTGGTGCGTCCCGCCATCCGCGTCGACGAAATCGATCACGACATCGAAGGCGCGGCCCAGGATGTCGGTCGCGCTGATTGCCCGGTTCTTCGAGACCACCGTGAGCTCGTAGAACGAAGGACGCGACAGCGACTCATGCCCCGCAAGGCTCCAGAACATCAGATCGTCGACGGCGGGCGAGTCGCTCTTGATGTGGAACTTTTCTTCAGCCATGTGGGAATGCTTGTGTTGTGTCAATCGAAGGCGTAGGTGAAGTCAGCGTCCTTCACGTCGAGCGCCACGCGGCGGATCTCGCCGCCCGAGGCCAGCCGCTGCAGGTACTCGACCGAGATCGTCGGCAGCACTGTGTTGGTCAGGATCGCGTCGATCACGCGCCCGCCCGACTCCGGGTCCTGGCAGCGCGCGACCACCTGGTCGACCACCGCGTCGCTGTATTCGAAGGGCACGCCGTGGTTGGTTTCCACGCGCTTCTTGATGCGGCCCAGC
>DATMSN010000003.1:0-9712 GCA_035565375.1 Duganella sp.
CGGTGGCCGGCGGCGACACCGCGTCGGCGCTGGCGGCCGGCTGCCCGGTCATCGTCAAGGCCCACTCGGCCCACCTGGGCACCTCGGAGCTGGTCGGCAAGGCCGTCGCCAAGGCCGCCGAGGAATGCGGCATGCCTGAAGGCGTGTTCTCGATGCTGATCGGCTCCGGCCAGACCATCGGCCAGGCCCTGGTGAGCCACCCGGCCATCAAGGCGGTCGGCTTCACCGGCTCGCGCGCCGGCGGTATCGCCCTGATGAAAACGGCGGCCGAACGCAAGGAACCGATTCCCGTGTACGCCGAAATGAGCTCGATCAATCCGGTGTTCCTGCTGCCGGGCGCATTGGACAACGCCAAACTGCCGCAGGCTTTCGCCGACTCGCTGACGATGGGCGCCGGCCAGTTCTGCACCAACCCGGGCCTGCTGATCGGCCTGAAAAGCGACAAGCTGCAAGCGTTCGTCGCCGCCGCCGCCGGCTCGCTGGGCGCCAAGCCGGCATCGACCATGCTGACCCCGGGCATCCACAAAGCCTACGTCAACGGCGTCAAGGGCCTGGCCGGCATCGACGGTGTTTCGCAGATGGCCGCCGGCCAGACCACCGAAGCGCCGTGCGCCGCGCAAGCGTTCCTGTACCAGGTCGACGCCAAGACCTTCCTGGGCAACCCTGCGCTGGAAGGCGAAATCTTCGGACCGACCTCGCTGCTGGTGGTCGCCGATGATGAAGCAGAGCTGTTGGCCGTGGCCGAACACGTCGAAGGTCAATTGACCGCCGCCGTCCACGCCACCGCCGACGACCGCCAACTGGCCGCGCGCCTGATGCCGGTGCTGGAACGCAAAGTGGGCCGCATCCTGTTCAACGGCTTCGGCACCGGCGTGGAAGTGTCGCACGCGATGGTGCACGGCGGCCCGTTCCCATCGACCTCGGACAGCCGTTCGACGTCGGTTGGCGCCTCGGCCATCGACCGCTTCCTGCGCCCTGTTTGCTACCAGGACGTGCCATCGTACCTGCTGCCTGAATCGCTGACCGACGAAAACCCGCAAAAGCTGCCGCGCGTCGTCAACGGCGACCTGGCATGGAACGCGTAAGCGACATCCGATGCGCGGTGGGCGAAAGCCCAACGTGGAGTGCGGCGGAATCGGCCTTCTACTGGACCGACATCCCCGCCAAACGCGTCTGGCGTCTGGACCTCGCGTCCGGCGCCACGCGTTTCTGGACGCTGGATGAAATGGCCGGTTGTGTCGCGACCAGGGCCGGTGGTGGCCTGATCGCCGGCATGGAGACGGGCGTGTTCAATCTGGAGTTGGGCGAAGGCCCGGCCGCCGTGTCGACCAGATTGGCGACGCCGCCGGTGGGGCTGGGCGAGGGCATGCGCTTCAACGACGGTCGCTGCGACCGTCAGGGGCGTTTCGTGGCCGGCACCATGTTCATGGACATGTCGGCCAACCGTCCGGTGGGCAAGCTGTTCCGCTACGACACGGCGCGCGGCATTTCGGCGCCGCTGGTGGCGGAGCTGCTGACGCAGAACGGCACGGCCTTCTCGGCGGACGGACGGACGATGTACCTGTCCGATTCGCATCCGCTGCGGCGCATGGTGTGGGCGTTCGACTACGACATCGCCGACGGCGTGCCGTCGAACCAGCGCGTGTTCGCCGACCTGACGAAGGAGGTTGGGCGTCCGGACGGCGCGGCGGTCGACGCCGACGGTTGCTACTGGGTCGCCGGCAACGACGGCGGCTGCCTGCTGCGCTTCACGCCGGACGGCAAGCTCGATCGCCGTCTCGAGGTGCCGATGAAAAAGCCGTCGATGTGTTCCTTCGGCGGCAAGGACCTGGACACGATGATCGTCACGTCCATCCCGTCCGGCAAGCCGGAGGACGCGGAGTGGGGCGGGGCGGTGTTACTGCTGCGGCCCGGCGTCAAGGGGCTGGCGGAAACGCCGTTCGTTGGATGAAGGATGAAAGGGCGGACGCCGAGGTGTCCGCCCTTTTTTTATCCGGGGTCAGGTCCACCATTTCTACACGAGCTCAAGCATTCATCGCGGCGCCCAGCCGCCCAGCACCCACGACGGCGTGCTGTACTTCATGATCAACTCCGCATCACGCTCCATCGTCAACTGGCGCGAGGCCGGGTGGCGCTTGCTCGCGTCGACCGGCGTGCCATCCACATTGCGGCTGTTGTACTCCCAGAACCGCACGCCGGAAGCGTCGCCGCCTATCTCTCCCCACCCCTCCGGACCGATACCGCTTAGCGTGGCGTTGATCAGCACCGCCTCCGCGTGCGGATAGCTCTTGCCCTTGTTGACCGGCGAACGCGCGAGGTGCGGCCGCCCATCGCCGATGGCGCTGAAGCGGCAATCGACGAACACGTTTCCGTGGTTGGCGGACGTATTGCGTATCCACATAAACGGTCCGCGCGATTCGATCTCGCAGCGCCGGAAAAACGCCGGACCGCGACCCAGAATGGTATCGCCGTGCCCGACGATCTTGACGCCTTCAAGATAGGTGCTGCCGTTGACCTGCAAGGCGTCGCCCGAGCCGATGATGGCGACATCGCTGACGATGTTTTCCGACCCTGTGATCAGCAAACCTTCGGCCTGGCCCTCCAGCGTGGTCTGCAGCGTCATGCTCTTCAAATGGACGCCCGTGACGTTGTCGGCGGCGAAAGCCGCGCGGCGCGACGGAAAGGTGCCCGGCGCCTCGTTGGTGCTGATATTGGCGGGATGCGGATTGAATACCTCGTTGTTGGCGTAATGGACCCGCACCTTGTCGCGATGCTCGCCTTCGATGGTCAGGTTCGACTTGTTGCGGAAATAGACGATCTCCTCGTAGTCGCCGGCGCGCACGAAGATCGTGGTGCGCCGCGCCGGATGATCGGGAACGAAGTCCAGTGCTCCCTGCACGGTATTGAAATCGCCCGTGCCGTTGGCGTTGACGGTCACGCGTTCGATGTCAGCGCGCGGCGGCCGCGCCTTGGTGCTGAACCGCCAGGCGGTCTTTCCACCGATACCTCCGAAGCCTTCGATCACGCCCGCGTCGACCTGCACGTAATAGCGCTTGCCGTATTCGAGCAGATTGTGATGCGGGTAGATGGTCGCCGTATTCCCCCGCACAATCAGCGGGTGAAAGTGAAAGCCGTCCGTAAAGCCGCCGATGATGGTGAGCTGGTAGCCGTCCGGCGCCGGTTGGGCACCGGCCGAAGGCGTGCCGGCCTTGGTGTCGGCATTGGTGCGGCGCGGCCCTTCCGCATAGGGGTAGGGCGTTGCCAGATAAGGCGCGGCCGGCTGCTTGGCGCGCTCGGTCGGGCCGGCCGGAATGCCCAAGTCCAGCGTATCGACCAGGCGGTCGTCGGCCGCATCGTAAATGCGGATTTGGCCGGACTTGCCGGCCACCGGAGGCCGCGCAAAGCGCAGCACCAGATGGGTATCCGGATTGACCTCGCGCGCGCCGCTGGCCGGTGATGCCAGCGGCGCCACCCCCTTTGCCGATGCCGCCATTCCGGCGATCGGCATCGTTATGGCCGCCAGCAGCGCCGGCAACCTCCTTAACAAAGCACGCCGGCCGTTCGCCATGGCCATCCTCAGGCGTTGAGCGTGGTGTTGTGCACCTTGCCGCCGATGCTGACGTTCTTCAAGGTCAGCCCCTTGACGTTGTACAGGAACCATGGCTGCGCGGTATTGACCGGCATGCCGAAATCGCAATCGGTGATCGTCACGTCCGTGACCGGCACCACCGGCGGCATCGGTCCCGGGCCGTTGTAGTCCGACGCCACCGGGCCGAGGATCACGATCGCCTGGAAGCACGATGCGGTCTTGCCGTCCTTGGTGACGTTGCCGACCTTGATGTTCGAGATATTGATGTTCGAGACCACCGGCGGACGGGTACGGACATTGTCGCTGATCGGCGTGTAGTCGCAGTCGAAGGTGACGATGGCGCCGGCCGCCGTGGCCACCGTCTTCGACTGGATCGGCGACCCGGGCAGGGAAGCGTAGAACGACGGCGACAACTGCACGCCGTTCGGAATCGTGCAGTCGCGCACATAGAAATTGCGCAGATAGCCGCCGCGGTTCATATTGGTCTTCATGCGGATCGCGGTGTTGAGCGGGTTGGTTTTCCAGTTGGCGTTTTCGAACACCAGCTTTTGCGCGAACACGTTCTGGATGCCGCCGGCCATCTCGCTGCCCAGGGTCACGCCACCGTGGCCGCTGTGCATGATGCAGTTCTGGATCACGATGTTCTGCGACGGACCGAATTGCGTATCCAGATCCTTGCCGGCCTTGATGGCGATGCAGTCGTCGCCGGTGTCGAAGGTGCAGCCGTCGACCAGCACGTGGTCGCAGGCTTCCGGATCGAAACCGTCGCTGTTCGGACCATGGCTTTCGCAGTGCACCTTGCGGATCACGAGATTGCGGCAGTGGACCGGGTGGTGCATCCAGAACGGCGTGCGCATCACGTGATAGCCCTGCAGCAGCACGTTGGTGCAGCCGATCAGCTGGATCATCGGCGCGCGCAGATAGTGGCCGATGCCGAACACGCGCTTCGACAGCGGCACGCCCGCTTCGGACAACGCCGGCAAATACTGCGCGTCCGCCCGCCAGCGCTGGCCTTCGCCCTGGATCAGCAGGCGCTCGGCCTCGGTCAGGTTTGGCGCGACGGTCGCCAGCGACACCGCGTTGAGCGGATTCTCCGTGTTCTCCGACATTTTGCCGGCCTTGAAATTGGGCGTGGTGCCCTGGCCGATGGAGTTGATGGTTTTCTGCTTGCCCTTCCAGGTCCACCAGCAGTCGCCCTCGTCGTTGAACGGCACGCCGCCCTGGCCGTCCAGGGTGCTGGTCCAGTCGTCGCCGGTGAGCGCGATGTTGTGCTGGTTGTAGGCGTAGATCATCGACGAGTAGTTCAGGCAGTCGTTGCTCTGCCAGCGCGAGATCGACAGCTTGCCATGCTTGCCGCAATCGATGTCGCCGTACTTGGCGTAGTCGGCCGGGTTGTGGCTGAAGTAGACGTGGGCGTTGGCGCTCAGGTGGACGTTCACGTTCGACAGCAGCACGATCGGGCCGGCGCAGTACCAGTCGCCGGCCGGGATGACGACGCGGCCGCCGCCGGCGTCGCTGCAGGCCTTGATGGCGTCGCGGAACGCGGGGTAGCAGTCGGGCGAGCCGGCGGCCGGCGTGTCGATCGTGTCCTGCTCCTCGAACGAGATCCAGGCCTTGATCTTCGACAGCTTGCAGGTCTTGGCGCCGTAGGCTGTGACATCGAAATCCTGCTTGCGGAACTTCAGCGGCTTGGAGACGTGGTCGATGATCGCCTGCGCCTGCAGCCAAGGATCGGGCGCGGTGGCGGCGCTGGAGGGGAAGCTGAGCGACAGGCCGGCGGCCGGCAGGGCTTTCATCAGACTGCGGCGCTGGTTATTGATAGACATGCTGTGTTCCTTATTCGTCCTGATTGTTGAATTCACCGATGAAGATGTCGGCGGGAGTAGGTTTGGCGGCGTAGCCGAGATCCTTGACCGGGTCGATGCCGGCCTTGATCAAATTGTTCCAGTAGTCGTCGGAGCTGTATTGCACCGGGCGGTAGGGCAGGCCGCCCTTCTTGTTCCAGTCCGACCATGGCCGATAGCGATTGATATGGGCGCCGATGCGCGAATTGAGCACGACCATTTTGCCGACCGCCTCCAGCGAAACGCGGGCGATGGTGCCGGTGGGCGCCTGGTAGCCGTTGGCGTCGCCCAGCAGGCAGGCGTAGCCGTCGACCGGGACCGCGGCGTACGGCGTGCAGCGGGCGCTGTGGAACCACTGGCGCAGCAGGTGGAAGGTTCCTTGCCGCGCGTTGACGGAGCCGTCGTGCGTGAAGCGGCAGTTGTCGAAGACGAAGCCGTAGCGGGTCTTCCAATGCGTGTCCGGCGCGGCGACATACGACAGGCCACGGTCGCCGATCGATTTGATCTCGGTCTGGTGGAAGTAGGCGGTGCTGTCGCCGAAGATGAAATCGACGTCGCCTTCGATGTAGGACTTGTTGAAGAAGCTGCGCGAGGTGGCGCCGATACGCGGCGACTTGAGGTACAGCGTGTCCTGGAAACCGATCAGGCGTATGTTCTCGAACTGCGCCTTGTCGGCGCCGTCGACCTGCAACGCCAACGCCTGATGGTGCACGTTGTTGATATTCGGGAGCGACTCGGCGCGGGCGTTGCCGGTGTCCTTGTTGTAGCCGTTTTCAAACGTGATGTTACGCGCCTGGAAGCCGTTGTTGCGCACCCAGACGGTGGCGGTGCCGAAGGTGCCGATCACGTCGCGGTCCTTGATCGCGGCGTACATCGCCTGCGCGTCCGGCGCGGCCTGGGCGAACTGCGCGCCGTGGCGGGCGGCGTAAGCGGCGCCGGTCACCGACGCATCCAGCTTGGCGGTGATCCTGGTGGCGGCGGCGTCCTTGCCGTCGCCGTACACCGTCAGCGGCGCGGTGGCGGCGGGCACGTAGACCAGTTCCTGATACGTGCCGGGTTTGACCAGCATATATAAACGCTTCGCCGGACGCGCCGCGCTGTCGCGCACCGCGCGGTTGACGGCTTGCTGCACGGTGTTGAATGTCTTGACGCCGTCCGCCTTCGCGGCCTGGTCGACGGTGTAGTCGGGCGTGAACGTGGCGCCCTTGGCCAGCGGATCGGTGAGCGGGTCCCACGGATCGACGGCCTCCTTGCCGGCGTCGCCGGCGTACTTGAGCACCTCGCCGTACGCGTATTGCCTCGCTTGCGCGACGCTGAGCCGGGGGCGCGTGGCGGAATTGCCCTGGGCCTGCGCCGCGCCAAAGCCGGCGACAAGCGTCACCAGCGTCGCGGCGAAAACCGATGGCGCCAGCCTCACTGCTCGCCCTCCCGTTTGAACATGCCGGCGCTTTCCGGCACGGCGCGCTTCATCTCCTCCACCACCATGTTCGAGAAGTAGGCGGCGCCCTTGGCGCCCACGTGGGTGCGGTCGAAGGCCGATTTGGCCGCGCCGGCCACTTCGACCTTGCCGGCCGCCGGTGCCGCTTCGGTGCTCTTTTCAGGACGCGGCGCCATCGCCAGCGTGTCGGCTTCGTCCTCGCCCATCGCCTGCACGGCGGCGTAGCTGTCGGCGTTCAGGTCCAGCAGCGGCACGCGCTGGGCGGCGGCGGTGGCGCGGATCACGTCGGCCCACGGTTGCAGATTGTTTTCCAGGACCTTGGCCTTGAAGCTGCGCCGGGTCAGCGGCGTGACCAGCACGGGGACGCCGCCGAGCGCCTTCACTTCCTGCGCGTAGCGGGTCATGTTGAGCGGGAATTCGGTTTTGAGGTCGGTCGAGCGGCCGGGTTTTCCCGGCTGGTCGTTGTGGCCGAACTGGATCAGCACATAGGTGGCGCGGTAGGCGGCCGAACCTTTCAGTAGTCCCTCGACCTCGTCCCAGCGGCCCTCCGCGCGGAAGCTGCCGGAGCTACGGCCGCCGCGGGCCAGGTTGATACAGGTGTTCGAACGTTGCACGCGCGCGCAGAAGGCGTCGCCATAGCCGCTGTTGCTGGCCATCGTGGAGTCGCCGACGAGGATGAAGCGTACCGGCTTGGCCGGCGGCGCGGGCGTGGTCTCGGCGGCATGGGCGTACATCGACAATGCGGCGGCGGCAAAAAAGCTGATGGTGAATTTCATGGGCGTCCCGGATAAAAAAAGGCGCCGGCCGCATCGCTGCGGTCCGGCGCCGTTGATCAAGCGTCTATCGACATCGTCACGTTCTATTAGTAGAACTTGTAGGTGGCGCGGACGTTGAAGGCGCGGCCGATCGGGCTGGCGGCGCTGCTCAGATAACCGGAGCTATACAGGCTGCTGTTGGTCACCGGCGGCTTGGCGTCGAACAGGTTGGTGATGCCGGCGGTGATCGACATGTTTTTGAAGCCGGTGTAGGTCGTCGTCCACTGCCAGTTCTTGTACGAGTTGATGTCGCGCCAGTACTGCTGCGCCACCAGGTTCTGGTCTTCGTACTTCGAGTTGTAGTTCTGCGTCAGTGTGCTGTTCCAGTTGCCCAGCGCCCAGTTCAGCTTGGCGACGTGCTTCCAGCGATAGGTGACGATCGGGAAGCTGCTGGTGGTGCCGTTGGACGCCAGGCCGAAGCGGCCGACGTTCGACACGTACGGGCTGCCGTTGTCGAGCTGATTGTCGAACTGGGTCAGGTAGGTGCCGTCGATCGAGACCTTGAAGTCGCCGAAGGAACTGCGCGGGAAGGCATACGACGCCGAGACGTCGATACCGGCCGCCTTCTGTCCACCCAGATTCATGATGGTGTTCTGGATGTAGTTGATGGTGCCGTCGGCGTTACGCACGAAGTACGACGCGTACTTGACCGGATCGAGGAAGTAGACCTGCTCCGGCAAGTTCGCCAGCATGTCGGTCATCTTGATGTTCCAGTAGTCGATCGAGACCATCGAGGTCTTGGTCGGCTCGAACACGGTACCGAAGGTGAAGCCTTTCGATTTTTCCGGCTGCACGTTGGCGTTGCTGCCGGTTTGCTTCGGCAGGGTGGTGTTACACACGGTCGACGCCACATAGCCCGGCAGCGCGGTGCCGGTGCCGGCCACGCCAGGACGGCCGCCCGGGCACAGTACCGGATCGTCCCATTTCGCCGAGGTCAGGCCGGTGGCGCCGGGCAGGCGGTAGCCGTAGCGGTCGAACAGGGTCGGCGCGCGGAAGCCGGTGTTGGCCGAGCCGCGGAACATCAGCTGCTTGGTCGGCTCGTAGCGGAAGCTCACTTTCGGATTGATGGTGTTGCCGAAATCGCTGAAATGGTCGTCGCGCACGGCGACGTTGACGTTCAGCTTTTTGGTGAACGGCATATCCAGCTCGGCGAACAGCGCGGCGACGTTGCGGCCACCCTCGCCGTGCGAGGGGCTGGCGTTGGCGTAGGTGACCTGGCGCACGATATCGAGGCGCGTGTCCTCGTTGGTGTCGCGGTGGAAGTCGGCGCCGACCGCCAGTGCCAGCGAGCCGCCGCCCAGGTCCATCAGGGAGCGGCTGGCGGTGACGTCGATACCGGTGTAGGTGCTCTTCGATTCGCGGTTCTTCTGGCCGTCGACGTTGATGCTTTCCAGGTAGGCGCGGCCGGCGGCGTCCTGCAGGCCGAATGGATTGAGCTGGCCGTTGCGCAGGCCGTCCAGCAGGCCCTGGCCGGTGAAGTAGCCGTTGTCGTAGTAGTTGTCGCGGTTGGAGATGCCGACCACCAGGCCGGTCTTGTAGTCCCAGCCGGACAGCGTGCCTTCGAGCGCCACGGCGACGCGCTGGTTCAGCTGCACGTCCTTGGTGGCGGCGGCGCCGTAATCGGCGACGGCCCAGGTGGGGATCAGCGTGGCGCCGTTCAGGCCGGACATGGCCGGCACGCCGCCGCTGTTACCCGGATACCATTTGCTGGTCGACGGCAGTTGCGCGGTGACGCCGTTGACCGCCAGCGCGTTGGTCGGATTGCGGGTGCCGATGATGTGCTCCTCGCCGCGCGAGTAGTCGATCGAGACCACGTGGTCCTCGCCGAGCTTTTTGGCGGCGCGGGCGTAGAAGGTCACCTGCTGGTTTTCATACAGCGCGTTGCCGTATTCGGTGGAGTCCATCACGCAGGTGCCGGCGCGGCCGGGGATCGAGTACGGCGCCACGCAGCCGGTGGCGGCGTACGGATTGCGCGCGGTGCGGTTGGTGGCGGTGGTGAAGTTGGCCGGCGTGGCGTTGCCGCCGG
>DATMSN010000004.1:0-8315 GCA_035565375.1 Duganella sp.
CGCCGTCAGCCACGCCAGGTGGCGGTGCACCAGGTCCTTGTGCGGCGCGCCGCCGGTCGGGAAGTCGCGGCTGATCAGCCCCCAGTAGCGGCTGGCGCTGGTGATCGAGCTCCAGATCTGCTGCGCCTCGACCGTGCGGCCGTAGGTATGGGCGTTCTTGAAGCCGACGATGAAGGCGGCGGCGGTGCCCAGCAGTGCCAGCACCGGCCAGGGCAGCGCCAGCCAGCGCCATCCGGCCAGTTGATAGAGGGCGACCGGCGCCAGCGCGAGCGGCGCCAGGATGCGGGCCTTGCGGCGCGTCCAGCGCACGAACTCGAACACCCCGTAGGATTTACCGATATGCATAGCCAGTCCGTTGCATGATAAAGCGCTGACTGTGCCACGAAGGACGGCGCGCGATTGGTGTTCCTCATGCACCAGTGTGGGGACCGGCATGTGGCTACCGGCATGGCGCCCGCCGCCCTACACTGCGGCTCCCGCTGCGATGTCGCAGCCGTTGCCGATCAAGGAGCCGCGCCATGTCCCACCTCAAAAAAATCCTCCGCCTCGCCGGGCTGTTGCCGGCCGTGTTGCTGGCGCAGCCAGTGTTCGCCGCCGCGCCGGAGCCGGTCGTCACGGCGCTGTTCACCCAGGCGCTCGCCGATTTCCCCGGCAAGGAAGTGTTGATGATCACCGTCGACTACCCGCCGGGCGGCGCCGACCCGGTGCACCGGCACGACGCGCACGGTTTCATCTACGTGCTCGAGGGCAGCATCGTCATGGGTGTCCAGGGCGGCAAGGAGCATACGCTCCAGGCCGGGCAGACCTTCTACGAGGGGCCGGCCGACCTGCACACGGTGGGGCGCAACGCCAGCAAGACCAAGCCGGCGAAGTTTCTGGTGCTGCTGCTCAAGGACAAAAACAAGCCGCCCGTCATTGCCGTGGAGTGAGCGCCGCCGAAGGTGCACGATGAGCGCATCGAATGCCGGGGTGCGTGGGTATTGCTGTCCGGGCCGTGTGTCTTTTTCTTCACATAGTTTCATGTGGTAACCGAGCCGTAACAAAAATTCGGTAGTCTGCGCATGGGTTGTTTATCAAGAGCTCAGACCTCAGTGACCGTGCATCGCTTGCTCGTGTCACTTCCGAATCCCAGTTTAGGAAACCATGATGAAATCTCTAAAAATAGCGTTGTTGTTTGTTTTGATGGCCGCGTTCAACGGCATGGTCGGTGCGCAAACACTGAATACCCAGTTCTGGGGCTGGGTCGGCAAGAACCAGCATGGCTACTACCTGGACGGTTCAAGTTGGCACTATTGTTTCAGCGACAAAGGTGGTTCCTGCGGTAGCGTGGCTTTGTCGACCGGCCATTCCGACTGCAGGACAACCGGTTTCAACATTGGTGGCAAATGGGCGATCCCGACCCGCATCGGTGGCATGGAGATCAACGCCGGGGTCAACCACTCCTGGACGGCCTGCAACATTCGCAGTGAAACCGTCACCTGCAGCCCCAACAAGGGCTATAAGGGCCGCGCGGTCATCAACTTCAGCGAACGCTGGGGCAAAATGCGCGTGCTTGGCGGCGACAACTACCTCACGTTGAGGTCGAGCTGCCCGGCCGGCTGGCGGTCCGACTGGATGGGCGGCCCCAGCTGGCGTTGCACCTACGTGGGCGGCGCCTACACCACCGAGGGTTATCTGCCAGAGTGGCGCGGCAGCAGCTGCCAGTACGACAGGATTTAAGGCATGCCGTTCAATATCCATTTTTCCTCGCCCCGCGTGGCTGCGACAGCAGTCATCGGCGGGTGTCTGTTGATCGCGGCGGGGGGCTACTTTATGTCTCGCGGCGAGCATCGGGCGGACCAGGTCGATGCGCCGCATGTCGCTGGTTCCGGCGTTCTGCTAGCTCGAGCGCCGACGGCCTCCGGCGCGCAAGCGGCTTTGTCCGCCGGGACGGCCGCCGTCCAGGGCGCGCCCGCCTCCGCCCCGGCCGATGCCTCCGCCGTCAAGCTATTGACTCCGGCAGAGACTGCCGAAAGTCTTCGTGCCTTCGTCGACAAGATCCGCAAGCGGGAAAACCTGACTTCGAACGAGGTCGAGGAACTCCAGGCCCGGCTGCTGGCGTCGATCGAGGGCAACCTTGACATCGTCAAAGTCGTGCAACAGTTCTATCACAACATGCCGGCCGAACAGGGCATGGAGCGCGACATGCTGCGCTCGCTGCTGGTGGCGTCGCCGGCTGGTCGGAGCATCGTGTTGCAAGAGGCGGACACCATCTGGGAAGACAAGAGCGTCAGCAAGTTCGCGGAGATGTACGAGACTTACTTCAACATGCCAGGCCAGGTGCCGCAGGACGTGATAGTCCGGGCGTTGGCCGATTTGAAGGCCGGTGCGCCAGCCGACGATCGAACCGCCGTCGCGCGGCTCAATTTCATCGGCACGCTGGCGGATCAGAAAAATGGCGATGCCGCCAATCTGAGAAGCGATGCCGTGCAGCTGTTGAACCAACTGGCGGAAAGCCCGGGCAGCGAAATCGTGCGGGCGCTGGCGGTCCAGAAGCTCTACCGCCTGAGCTCACCCGCGGAGGCCTCCAATATCGCCATCGCGCAGCTGTCGAAAGGCGCCTATGGCGATTTGGTCCGGGAAACACTGAGCTCGGTGAACAGCGGCGATGTGGAACTCACGCCCAACCTGCGTGGAGCGTTGACCACGGCCGTCAAACGCCCGGCCGCCTCGGCCGAAGAGAAGCAGCTATTCAGCCAGGTCCTCGGCCCGCGTAGCTAAGCCAGGTGCCCGGCGCTAGTAGAGGTCGTGCCGTACCGAATGGTCATAGTGCTGGTTGATCTGCGCGTCGTCCATGGACGCTTGGGGATTGTCGCGTTTGCCGAGCGCGGCGATTATTTTTCCGACGGTCGGCAAGGCGGCGGGATCGGTTTGCGATTCCGCGCGCCATAGCTTCGCGCGGTTGACGGCCTTGCCGCAGTGGAGAGCTGGGCCGATTGGGCCGCCATCGGGTCGCGCACGTTGAGCCGGCGTTTTGTCGCCGAGACCGGATTTCATTTCACCGCGTGGCGCCAGCGGGCCAGGTTGCTGCGCTCGCTGGAGATGCTGGCCGAGGGCGACCTTGAACATGCCGACCGCCTGGGTCAGCGACATCCAGAAGGTCCAGGAGTTGCGCGGCTATGAGGCGGTGACCCGGATCATGCTTGCCATGACAGGTCGGCAGCCTTCATCAGCCGTGCCAGTTCGACCGCGTTGGTCTGCAGGCTGCCGGCGGCGCTGGCAGCCTGTTGCACCAGGGCCGCGTTGAGCTGGGTGACCTGATCCATGCCGGCGATGACCTGGTGCACGTGCGCGATGCCCTCGCTTTGCTGCTGGCTGGCGGTGGAAATTTCGCCCATGATATCGGCCACCTGCTTGACCGAGTTGACCAGCAGTTCCATGGTTTGTCCGGTTTCGTCGACCAGCTTGTCGCCGGTCTCGACCTTCTCCACCGAATCGCTGATCAGGTCCTTGATTTCCTTGGCCGCGCTGGCGCTGCGCTGCGCCAGATTGCGCACTTCGCTGGCGACGACCGCGAAGCCCCGGCCTTGTTCGCCGGCGCGCGCCGCCTCCACCGCGGCATTCAGCGCCAGGATGTTGGTCTGGAAGGCGATGCCGTCGATGACGCCGATGATGTCCACGATCTTGCGCGAACTGTCCCTGATCGCACCCATTGTTTCCACCACTTGCGACACCATTTCGCCGCCCCGGACGGCCACCGACGAGGCGGCCACGACAAGCTGCCGGGCTTCGCGGGCGTCGGTGGCGTTCCGCTTGACGGTTCCGCTGAGGCGGTCGATCGCGGCCACCGTCTCCACCAGGCTGGCGGCCTGGGACTCGGTGCGCGCGGACAGGTCGTTGTTGCCGGTGCTGATTTCCTGCGCGGCGCTGGTGATGGCGTCGATGCCGACGTGGGCCTGCTCGACCGTGGAACGCATGCTGTCGAAGCTACGCTGCAAGACGTGCTGTCCACGGGCTGCCTCCTGCTGGTTCTTCTTCAGCGTGATGGCCAGATAGCAAAGGGCCGCCGATTCGATCACAACGTAGGCCGCATGCACCAGGATGATGCCGAACCGTGGCCGGCTCAGGCACATGACGCCGTAGCCGAGCTCCTGCAGCTGGTTGAACGACAGATGGTGCAGCGCCACCGTCGCGGCGGCGGCGAGGATGACGCGCCAATCCTGATAAAACACCAGGAAGGCCAGCAGGACGAAGATGCCGAAATGTAGTTCCTCCATGCCATTGGCCTGATGGATGTTCAGCGCGCAAAACACCATCATCGACACGCCGACCGACAGCCTGGTGACCAGCGCGTGCGGCTGGATGAGGATCAGCGCGGACGGTATCAGCGCGGCGGTCGCGCCGACCAGCAGCGCCGCTGTCCAGGTGTCGTGCCAAACGGCGAGCACGAGCGAGAAGCCGAACAGGAGCCAGAGCACCGGCAGGAAGAACTTGTTGACGGTGCTGACGTGTTGCTGCTGTTTCGGTAGCGGATAGTCGGTGGGCATGACGGTTCCTGTGATGGCGCGTGCTAGCCGGACCGTTGGAGGACCGCGCCGTGTTGGCTATGTTTCTTTATTTTAATGTCGCAAGGAAATTTTTAGCAATGTGTACCGGAAGTTAACGAACTTATGTTGCGCTGCATCTAAGCGCTGTGACTTTTTGGCGTCAGTCTGCCCCTGACAACCGCATCGCCTGATTCGCTTGACGAATCCATAGCTGTTTGGTTATGATTAATCCATAACTCGATGGCTATGCAAATGACCCACCTTAACGACTCGCTTTTCCGCGCGCTTGCCGATCCCACGCGGCGCGCCATTTTCGAAAACCTCTGTACCGGGGGTGAACAAACCGTTGGCGGGCTGACTGTGCAGGCGGGGATTTCACAGCCTGCCGTGTCCAAGCATCTCGCCGTATTGAAGCAAGCCGGCCTGGTACGGGACCGGCACCAAGGGCGCCAAACCCACTACAGCGCCCAACTCAACGCGCTGGCTCCACTGCTGGATTGGACCAGGCAGATGACCCGGTTCTGGGAAGGCCGGTTCGACGATCTTGAAGACCTACTGAAAAGGATGGACCAATGAACGCACATCAACTCCGTACCGTCGTTGTCGAACGGGAGTTTCCATATCCGCCGGAAAAGCTCTGGCGCGCGCTGACCCAGCCCCACCTGATCGAGGCCTGGCTGATGAAGAGCGACTTCCAGCCCGTCGCCGGCCATCGATTTCATTTTCGCGCCGACTGGGGCTCGGTCGACTGCCAGGTGAAAGAGGTCGAACCGCAAAAGGCGCTTTCCTACACCTGGTCTGCGTACGGGGTGGAGACGGTGGTCACCTGGACGCTGGAGGCGACCGACAAGGGCACCAACCTGAGGATGGAGCAGGCCGGGTTCCGCCTCGACCAGGAACAGGCCTATCAGGGCGCGCAACACGGATGGCGGAATTTCTTCAACAATCTGGAAGGGGTCGTGGCGGGGGGAATGCCATGATCGGCGGAGCGGAAAGGCGAGCGCCCCCCGCCCGCGTCAGAACCAGTGTTGGCCGCGATACCAGCCCACGGTGTCGGCCACGGTTTGTTCAAACGGCCTGAACTTCAGCGCGAGTTCCCGCTCGCTCTTGGCGTGGTTGAAGTGGGTGCGCCCGGCCTCCTTGACCATCAGCCGCACGGTGGCCAGGCTGAGCAGGATGGGCCGGCCGGTGACGCGCGCGTAGACCTCCTGCACCGCCGCCAAGGCGTACAGCAGCGGTACGGGCAACGCGCGCGTCGGCGTCTTGACGTTGGCGATCTGGCCCAGCAAGGGCACCAATTGCCGCATCGTCATATGCCGGCCCGCCGCCAGGTAGCGCTCCCCGCGGTGCCCTTGCAGCGCCGCCGCGATATGCGCCTGCGCCACGTCGCGCGCGTCGACCACCGAAAAACTGCCGGGCACCAGCCCCGGTAATTTGCCCAGCACCACATCGTTGACGAATTGCCCCGATGACGTGGGGCCGATGTCGGCCGGTCCCCACATCCACCCGGGCAGCACCAGGCTCGCATGCATGTCCGGGTGGCGCGCCAGAAAGCGCAGCACGGCCTGGTCGGCCAATATCTTGCTGCGGTAATAGTCGTCGGCGTCGTCCAGTTCGCGCAGGCAGGTCTCGTCGATGGGGGCGCCGGGTTCGCCGTTGAGCACGCCGATCGACGAGGTTTGGACAAACCGCCGCACGCCGGCGCGGTAAGCGTGTTCGATGAGCAGCCCGGTCCCCTCCACATTGATGCGTTGCAGTTCCTCCCAGTGGCTGCCGCCCTTGTAGTTGTCCCGGAAAAAGGCCGCCGTATGGAACACGACGTCGCAGCCGCGCAGCCGGTCGGCGAAGGCGGGCACATCGGCCATGTCGCCCGGCACGAGCTCGACGCCCGCCAATCCCGCGAATTGTTGTTGTCCCTTGGCCGGCGAGCGCACCAGCGCCTTGACGGCGACGCCGCGCGCGACCAGTTCGCGCACCAGGTTGTTGCCGAGCAGGCCGGTGGCGCCGGTGACAAACGCGGACTTCAGTGGCAGGTCATTTTCCATGTTCAAATCAATTTCAAAGTTCGATTGAAATCTAGTTTGGCGGCGGCCAATCCGGATGTCAACTGATATTTGAGTTTTCAGCTATCCGGAGTTCGTGTGATATCTTTGAGGCCATGAATGAATCCACACCGAGAAAGCGGCTGAGCCGCGAGGAAAGCCAGGCCCGGACCCGCGCGCGTCTGATCGACACCGCGCAGCAGTTGTTTGTCACGAACGGTTACGGGGGGACGTCGATCCGCGATATCGCGGATGGCGCCGGCTACTCGCAGGGGGCGTTCTACTCGAACTTCGCGAGCAAGGAGGAAGTGCTGTTGGAGTTGCTGCGAGGTCATATGGAGGCCGAAGGCGCACAACTTTCCAAGGTCACGGACAGCGACGGGCGCACGTCTGAAGAAATATTCGCGGAGCTGGAATCCTGGGCGGCGACCCTCAACCACGATGCAAGCTGGTCCATGCTGTCGATCGAACTGCAACTGCACGCCAACCGCAGCCCTACCTTTGCGGCCAAGTATCAGGCGGTGTGGGATGCGCACCGGGCCAGACTCGGCGGCGTGGTCGGCAAGTTGTTCGCCACGCTCGGACGCACGCCGCCGGCCGAACCGGAGGAACTGGCGGCGGCCTTCATGGCGCTGACGCATGGTTTGGCGCTGCAAAGCATGGGGACCCGGCCCGATCCGTCCGGACGGCTGATCCTGGTGTTTTTGCGGGGGCTGGTCGCCGGCGCGGGGTTGGCGGACGTGGCGCGATAGCGGGGCGGGCCCCGGTGGAACCGTCTGTAGTTGCGAAATATCATGGACTTGATCTGGCTCAAGCTCCCCCCGGCGCCACGCACGTAAGCTCCAAATCGGACTGATCCAGTCGCCGCTTCGGAGGACGTATGCAAATCGTGTTGGCCAATCCACGCGGCTTCTGTGCCGGGGTCGAGCGGGCGATCGAGATCGTCGAACGCGCCCTCGACGTGTTCGGCGCGCCGGTCTACGTGCGCCACGAGATCGTGCATAACCACCATGTGGTGGCCGCGCTGCGCGAGCGCGGCGCGGTGTTTGTCGAGGAGCTGGCGCAGGTGCCGCTCCACGGCATCGTCGTGTTCAGCGCGCACGGCATCGCACCGCAGGTCCAGGCCGAGGCGGAGCAGCGCGGCTTGCAGGTGTTCGACGCCACCTGTCCGCTGGTCAGCAAGGTCCACATGGAGGTCGGGCGCCACGCGCGCGACGGCCGCGAGGTGGTCCTGATCGGCCACGCCGGCCACCCGGAAATCGTCGGCACGCTCGGCCACTACCGCGGCGTTGGCGCGCGCGCCATCTACGTGGTCGGCAATGCCGAAGAGGCCGAGCAGCTACAGGTGCGGGACGGCACGCGCCTGGCGTACGCCACCCAGACCACGTTTTCGATCGACGACATCAAGCCGATCCTGCAGACGCTGCAGCGGCGCTTCCCGGCGCTGGTCGGGCCGCGCAAGGAAGATATCTGCTACGCCACCCAGAACCGCCAGTCCGCCATCAAGGAACTGGCCGCCACGTGCGACCTGATCCTGGTGATCGGCTCGCCCGCCAGCGCCAACTCGCAGCGCCTGCGGGAAATCGCCGCGCAACAGCACGTGACCGCCCACCTGGTCGACCACGCCGGCCAGTTGCAGCGCGACTGGTTCGACGGCCGGCGCTGCGTCGGCATCACCTCCGGCGCCTCCACCCCCGAAGTCTTGCTCGAACAGGTGGTGGCGCGCCTGGAAGCGTGGGGCGCCGGG
>DATMSN010000005.1:0-1716 GCA_035565375.1 Duganella sp.
CGCAGTGGACCCTGCCGCCGGCGCGCGGCGGGGACACCAAACGCGCCCTGTATTACTTCGACGGCGACGGCGCCAGCCTGGGCGGCCAGCCGCTGGCATCGCGCAGCGTCAACGACGTGCGCACCGACGTTCCTTTGCCGCTGCAGAACGGCGCCGCCGGCAAGGCGCAATTCCTGGTCTTGCAAGGACGGCCGATCGGCGAACCCGTGGTGCAATCGGGTCCGTTCGTGATGAACAGCGAGCAGGAGATACGCCAGGCCCACGCGGATTACCGGCAGACGGGATTCGGCGGCTGGCCGTGGCCCGATGGCGCCCCGGTGCACGGCGACGACCCGACGCGATTCGCCCGCCACACCGACGGCAAGGTCGAGCGCCGCGAGGGTTGAAGCGCCGTCAGCGCTGCTTGACGAACGTCGCCACCGCCTCGCCCAGCCCCGGCGCCAGCGGAAGATCCGGATTGCTGTAGGAGTCGCGTTGGCGGGCGGGATCGGCCGGCACCATCTTCAACACATGATTCATGCCGTCGATGATCACCAGCTTGGCCGCCGGCGCGGCGGCCGATAGCGCCCGCGCTTCTTTCTCAGCTACCTGGATATCCGTCGTGCCCTGGACGATCAGCACCGGCATTTTCAGCGCCGCGATCGCTTTGCGCGGATCGTATCGGAACGACGATATCAGGTAAGGTTGAACCGACGGCCGGTACAACGCCATCAACGGCGGCGGCACATCCTCCACCTGCTTGCCCTGCTCCAGCGCGGCCAGTATGCGCTCGTTGTCGCCGGCCAGCGCCTGCGGCAGCTTGGGCTTCAACTGGTCACGCAGGATGTCGCCCAACGGGTGTCCGGCGCCGGCAATGGATACGCAGGCGTCGGCCCGTGCGCGTTCGCACGCCAGCGCGGCGATCAGCGCGCCCTCGCTGTGCCCCGCCATCACCACGCGCGAGAAGCGCTGGTCGGCGCGCAAGTGGCGCATCCAGGCCACGGCGTCATCGACGTAGCTATCGAGGCGCAGATCGGATTCCTCCTTGACCGCGCCGGCGCTGGAGGCGACGCCGCGCTTGTCATAGCGCACCGTCGCGATGCCCTGCCGCGCGAGCGATTCGGCCAGCATGCGCAGCGAGTTATTCAGCAAGGAAGCCGCCTCGCTATTGCCGTCGCGGTCCGTCGGGCCGGACCCGGAGTGCAGCAGCACCACCGGCACCTTGGCGCCGCCCTCCGGCATCAACTCGGTGCCATACAGCGTGCCGCCGGCGACGGCCTCGGTGACGGCACGTTCGGTGTAGCTGCCCGCATGGGCGGCAAAGGACAGCACCAGCGATGACAGCAAAATTTTACAGCGCATTCGCAAACTCCCGGATCGGTATCGTTGAGGCCTATGATACCGGACGGCGCCGCCGAAGTCGCCCGATCCGACTTTAATATACGGCTTGTCCGTCCGCGTCGAAGACGTGCCAGCGCGCCGGCTCGACCCGAATGACGGCGCCCTGGCCGCCCTGCCAGCGTGCTTCGGCATCCACCCTGGCGATCAACTGCGTCGCGCCGCCGTCGGGCGTCAGGTAAATGTAGCTGGCATCGCCCAGCAGCTCCGCCGCCTGCACCGTGACCGGAATACCGGCGCTGGCGCCCGCCTGGTCGGCCGGCGCCAGCGTCATATGCTCGGCGCGTACGCCAAGCGACACCGGCGATCCGGGAACCAGCCCGTCGCGCGCGCCGATCG
>DATMSN010000006.1:0-3213 GCA_035565375.1 Duganella sp.
CACGCGCAAACGGTGCCGGCCGCGGACGGCGAGGGGCCGACCGTCGTCGTCTCCGGCCAGCGCGCGGCGATGCAATCGGCCACCAAGCTCAAGCAGAATGCCGACGAGGTCATCGACGGCGTCGTCGCCGAAGAGGCCGGCAAGCTGCCCGACAAGTCGATCACCGAGGTGCTGCAGCGCATCGTCGGCGTGACGATGGACCGCAACCGCTCGCGCGGAGACCCGGAGCACTTCTCGGTCGAGGGTTCGGGCATTTCGGTGCGTGGCCTGAGCTGGGGTTCGTCGACCCTGAACGGCCGCGAATCGTTCTCGGCCGGCTGGCCGGGGCGTGAACTGAGCTGGAGTGACATTCCGCCGGAGCTGATGTCCGCCGTGATCGTGCACAAGAACCCGCCCGCCGAACTGGTTGAAGGCGGCGTCAGCGGCCAGGTCGACCTGCGCACCGCGCTGCCGTTCGACTACAAGGGCGACAAGTTCTCGGCCTCGACCTACGTCAACTATAACCAGCTCGGTTCGAAAACCTCGCCCGCCATCTCCGGCCTGGTCTCGAAACGTTGGGAAAACGACTTCGGCCAGTGGGGCGCGCTGCTCGACGTGTCCGCCAACGAGAGCAATACCCACAACGACTCGATCCAGGTGGACGCCTACTTCCCGCGCACCGACGTCGTCGCGGGACAAACCGTGTGGGTGCCCAAGTCGGGATCGTGGCGCACCAACACCAGCAAGAACGACCGCGCCGGCGTCTATGGCGCGCTGCAGTGGAAGAAGGCGGGCATGGAGTCGGCGCTGACCTATTTCCACTCGGCCTACAAGCAAACCGGTGTCGAGAACGCGCTGTTCACGGGGGTGGAGAACCCCTACATGTCCAAGCTCGTCAACCCCGTGTTCGACAGCAAAGGCGTCCTGCAGTCGGCCAAGTACACCTATCCGATCGGCGGTGCGGGCGCGAACCAGTTCGCCGAGGGTGGCCTCGGCTTCAGTTCCAACCAGGCCTATTCCGACGTGCGCTCGCAGACCCGCGAAATCGCCTGGAATGCCAAGTGGACCATCAACGAGCGCTGGTCGGTCCAGAACGATCTGCAATGGGTCCATGCAACGAACAAGAGTTTGGGTGACGGCATCGTCCTGGGCACCTTCGTGCCGAGCATGAATATCGACCTGACCAGCAATCCCGGGCAGATCACGTTCGACGACGCGGCGAAAAAATTCCTGGCCAATCCGGCGAACTACTACATTTCAAACGTGCAGCCGGGCCGGGAAAAGGCGTCCGCCGACATGTATGCATGGAAGGCCGATGCGCGCTACAGGTTCGACCATCCGGTGATGCGTGACGTGCGCTTCGGCGTGCGCCTGACCAAGCGGACGTCCAACCATACCGAGGCGACCGGTTCGACCTGGTACAGCAACGCCGAGCCATGGGCGGTCCGGCCGACGACCGTGCCGGGGCATCTGCCCACCGCGAACGATCCTGGCTGGCAGCCGCGCGCCAACTTCGGCTACCTGAGCGATCCGAGGTACGCGGCCTTGTTGCCGGTCACCACCACCAGTTACGACAACTTCTTCAACGGCAAGGTCCCGACGCCGGGCACCCTGGTGCAGCCGGCCATGTCCGCGGTCAAGGACTATCCGAACACGTACGCGAAGCTGGCCTTGGTCCGCAAGTACCAATGCGAGGACAACAACGCGTATTGGCACAGAAACGACGACTGCTCGACGGCGGGCAGCGACTGGAAGCCGCTGGTATACGATGGCGCCCCGTCAAAAACCAGGCTGCAGTCGGAGAAGACGCAGGCCGCCTACGTGATGACGCGCTTCGGGTTCGACGAGCTGCGCTTCCCGGTCGAGGGCAGCGTCGGCGCGCGCGTGGTGCACACCAAGTCGACGGCCCACGGCTACACCGTGTTCCTGCCGAGCTACAGCAGCACCACGCCGCCGTCCGTGCCGCAGTTTGGCAAGATCGACCAGCCGATCGATGCCAGCCACAGCTATGTCGACGTGTTGCCGAGTCTTAACCTGAAGGTGGATTTGACCGACAAGTTGCAGGCGCGCTTCGCGTTCGCGCAGTCGATGTACCGGCCGAGCTTTGGCGACCTGGCCGAGTACGTCACGCTGCAGCAGCAGATTAACGTCGACACCAGCAAGGGCTTAACGACCGTCAACTACAGCGGCGACAACAAGGGCAACGTCAAGCTGAACCCGACCCGGGCCAACAGCTTTGACGCGACGCTCGAGTGGTATCCGGGCAGCGGCTCGTCGCTAACGGCCGCCTTCTTCTACAAGAAAGTGCGCGACATCGTCCTGCGCTCGGCCTACGTCGCCGACTACAACGACCTGGCCGGCAACCCGCAAACCTTCCTGATCACCGCGCCGACCAATGCGTCGGACGGCCGCGTGGCCGGGCTGGAGCTCGCCGGCCAGACCTACTTCAACAACGTGCCGGGGTTGGAGGGCAAGCTGCCGGAATGGGCCAAAGGGTTCGGCATCTCCGCGAACTACACCTACCTCAAGAGCAAGCAGGAGCTGCACAACCCGTTCGCTCTGAAGTACTGCCCGGCCGCCGGGTCGTTCAACAACACTTCGTTGAGCATGTACGGCTGCGACACCGACGGCAAGCCGTTCACCGACATGCCGTTGCAGTATTTGTCGCCCAACGCCTTCAACTTGATGTTCCTGTACGACAAGGGGCCGCTGTCGATGCGCCTGGCCTACAGCTGGCGCAGTCGTTTCCTGCAGGGGGTGGCGGTCAATGGCACGTCGGACGGCAACGGCGGCGCCACCAGCGCCGACCCGACCCGGGCGACGGTGGTCGACGGCAAGACGGTCTATCCGACGGACGTGGCCTGGGGTTTGCCGACGTGGCAGGAAGCGACCGGACAGCTCGACTTCGGCTTCGACTATAAGATCAGCGAGCATGTGCAAGCCAGCTTCTCGGCGACCAACCTTCTCGACACCATCGTTAAGCAAACCCAGCAGCAGCATATCGGCAACATGACCCGTGCCTGGTTCGAGCCCGGCCGCAGCTACCGGCTGGCGCTGCGCTACACGTACTAAGGGGAAAGGCGGTCCCGCTTGCGGGGCCGCCGGCCAAGGCCTTGCCGGCGACGGCAAGGCAACCATTGGAAAGGGACATCCATGTCCGATACAGCAATCCGAAAAGTCGTCATCGTCGGCGGCGGCACCGCCGGCTGGATGACCGCCGCCGCCCTGGGGCGC
>DATMSN010000007.1:0-2165 GCA_035565375.1 Duganella sp.
GTCGACGAAGCCCAGGTCGAGCGCGAGCGCGCCCGCGTGTGGGCGCCGCTGGCGCGCGAGGACGGGCTGCCGCCGAATCAGGTCGAGTACAAGCTGCGCCGCATGGTCAACGACTATCTGCAGCCGCCCAAGGTCACCCGCAAGATGGAGATCGGCCTGACCCGCTTCGAGGCCATCCGCGCCGACCTGGACCGGCTGTCGGCCGCCGGCCCGCACGAGCTGATGCGCGCGCTGGAAGTGCACGCGATCCGCGACTGCGCCGAGATGGCCGCGCGCGCCTCGCTGTTCCGCACCGAGAGCCGCTGGGGCCTGTACCACAACCGCGTCGACCATCCGGAGCGCAACGACGCCGACTGGCTGTGCCACGTCCAGCTCAAAAAGGTCGATGGCGAGATGACCTGTTTCAAGCGCCCGCTGGAGCCGTACATCGTCAGCCTCGACGAGCAGGAAAAGCAGGCCTACCAGCGGCTGCGTATTGCCAAGGAAACCGCCACCATCCCGCAGGCCGAAGCGCTTGCCGTTTAAGGAGAACACCATGCCCATCGCCCTCAACCCGAGCAGCGTGCCGGTCCGCGTCAACGAGGAGTTATGCATCGCCGACAAGGGCTGCACCGTGTGCGTCGACGTCTGCCCGCTCGACGTGCTGGCCATCGATTTCACCAAAGGCAAGGCCTTCATGAAATTCGACGAGTGCTGGTACTGCATGCCCTGCGAAAAAGATTGCCCGACCGGCGCCGTCACGGTCGACATCCCCTACCTGCTGCGCTGACCTCACTGGAGATTGATATGTTCTTGCATCGCACTTTGACCACCCTGCTGTTGGCGGCCCTGGGCGCCGGCGCGGCCCACGCCGAAACCATCCGCATCGCCATCGGCACCCAGGACACGACCATCAACTGCGCCACCGGTGGCCTGTTGATCCGCGAACTGAAGCTGCTGGAAAAATACTTGCCGCGCGACGGCAAATACAAGGACGCGCAATACGAGATCGTCTGGAAGAACTTCACCTCCGGCGCGCCGCTGACCAACGAGATGGTCGCCGGCAAGCTCGACCTCGGCTCGATGGCCGACTTCCCGGGCTCCTTCAACGGCGCCGCGTTCGACAAGGCCGGCAAGAAGAGCCTGTTCATCAGCGTGCTGTCGGGCAGCGTTCAAGGCAGCGGCAACGGCATCGTCGTGCCCAAGGCGTCGGCGGTGCAATCGCTCGCCGAGCTCAAGGGCAGGACCATCTCGGTGCCGTTCGCCTCCACCGCGCACGGCATGCTGCTGCGCGCCATCAAGGCCCAGGGCTGGGAGCTCGACAAGGACATCACCGTCGTCACGCAGGCGCCCGAGGTGGCCGGCTCGGCGCTGCAAAGCAACAAGATCGACGCCCACGCCGACTTCGTGCCGTTCGCCGAACTGTTCCCGCATCGCGGCTACGCCCGCAAGATCTTCGACGGTTCGCAGGCCAAGTCGCCCACCTTGCACGGCAGCCTGGTCGACGCCGCCTACGCGGCCAAATATCCGGAGATCGTCACCGCCTACCTGCGCGCCGCCATCGAGGCCGACCGCCTGATCACGGCCGAGCCGGAGAAATACAGCGAGCTGATCGCCAAGGTGACCGGCATCGAGGCCGAGGTCGACTACCTGTTCCACGGCCCGCTGGGCTTGCAGACGCGCGACTTCAGCTGGAAGCCGGAATACCGCCAGGCCGTCAAGACCTCGATCGAGACGCTGCGGCTGATGAAGCGCACCGATAGCGACCTGGACGTCAACACCTTCATCGACGACCGTTACATCCGCGCCGCCTACAAGCAGGCCGGCCTGGATTACGACGCGCGCCTGAAGAACTACCAGCGCCTGCCGCTGGTGGCCAGGGACGCCGCGACCGGCAAGCCGATCGCCGACTTCTCGCGCCTGACGCAAATGTGGGTCGACGGCGAAGCGCTGGTGCGCCACTACGCCAGCGTCGACGGCGCCTTCGCCGCGCTGCGCCAGCTGGACAAGGAAGGCAAGAAGGTGCGCGTGGTCTACGCCCACGACCGCAACAGCGGCCTCAAACTGTTCGCCGGCGACGCCTGGTTCGTCAGCGCCAAGGGCGACACCAGCGCCTTCCTGACGCGCGCGGCGGGGTCGAAGACGCAGATGTCGGCCGCTTCGCCCACGGCCAGGCTGCCGGCCGG
>DATMSN010000008.1:0-2898 GCA_035565375.1 Duganella sp.
TGCTGCTGCATCCGGACGTGGACGCGGCGGTGTTCGAGACCGCGCGCGGCGGCGTGCTGCGCGAAGGCCTGGCCTTCGACCGCTGCCAGGTGGCCGTGGTCACCAACATCGGCAGCGGCGACCACCTCGGCCTGAACTACATCACCACGGTCGAGGACCTGGCGGTGCTCAAGCGGGTGATCGTGCAGAACGTCTCCGAGAGCGGCTTCGCGGTGCTCAACGCGGTCGATCCTATCGTCGCCGGCATGGCCGCCACCTGCCGCGGCAAGGTGATCTTCTTCGGCGCCGACCGCGGCCATCCGGTGATCGCCACGCACCGCGCGCAGGGCAGCCGCACCGTCTACGTCGAGGACGGCCATATCGTCGCGGCGGAAGGCAAGCAGTTGAACAAGATCGCGCTGTCGCAGGTGCCGATCACCCGCAACGGCGCCATCGGCTTCCAGGTCGAAAACGTGATGGCGTCGGTGGCCGCCGCGTGGGGCGTGGGCATCAGCTGGGACGCGATCCGTCTCGGCCTGAAAACCTTCGCCAACGATTCGGACAACGCGCCGGGCCGCTTCAACGTGTTCGACTACAGGGGCGCCACGCTGATCGCCGACTACGGCCACAATCCGGACGCCATCCTGGCGCTGGTGCAGGCGGTGGAGACCATGCCGGCCAAGCGCCGCGCGGTGGTGATCTCCGGCGCCGGCGACCGCCGCGACCAAGACATCAAGCAGCAGACCGAGATCCTCGGCCGCGCCTTCGACGATGTGATCCTGTACGAAGACCAGTGCCAGCGCGGGCGGGTCGACGGCGAGGTCGTCGCGCTGCTGCGCTCCGGTTTGAACGGCGCGCCGCGCACCAGCCACGTCGAGGAGATCTACGGCGAGTTCCTGGCGATCGACACCGCCCTGGCGCGGCTGGGCGAGGGCGATTTGTGCCTGATCCTGATCGACCAGGTGGAGGACGCGCTGGCGCACATCGCCAAGCGCATCGCGGAAGTTTGACGGCGGCCGTTTAAACCCGTAACCCCGGCACACCGGGGTCCGACCCCATCGCCGTGCGGGTTATTGCGTTTGACTATCAAATCCATAGCTATATATAGTTTTTACTTATGGATTTGCCTTGTTAGAATAGTCTCACACTATCAACAAGGAGCCAAAGCATGAGCCAGCCACCTATCACCACCGCGTCGGGCATCCCGGTCGCCGACAACCAGAATTCGGTCAGCGCCGGCGGGCGCGGCCCGCTGCTGCTGCAGGACTTCCACCTGATCGAGAAGCTGCAGCACTTCAACCGCGAGCGCATTCCGGAGCGCGTGGTCCATGCCAAGGGCTCGGGCGCCTACGGCACCTTCACCGTCACCCACGACATCACCCGATTCACCAAGGCCAAGCTGTTCTCGGCGGTCGGCAAGCAGACCGAGACCTTCGTGCGCTTCTCCACCGTCGGCGGTGAACGGGGCAGCGCCGACACCGAACGCGATCCGCGCGGCTTCGCCATGCGCTTCTACACGGAAGAGGGCAACTGGGACCTGGTCGGCAACAACACGCCGATGTTCTTCATCAAGGACGGCATCAAGTTCCCGGACTTCATCCACACGCAAAAGCGCGATCCGCAGACCAACCTGAAGTCGCCGACGATGATGTTCGATTTCTGGAGCAAGACGCCGGAAAGCCTGCACCAGGTGACGATGTTGTTCTCCGACCGCGGCACGCCGGACGGCTACCGCCACATGGACGGTTTCGGCAGCCACACCTTCAGCCTGATCAACGAGGCCGGCGAGCGCGTGTACTGCAAATGGCACTTGAAGACCAAACAAGGCATCAAGAACCTGCCGGCCGCCGAGGCCAGCCGCCTGGCCGGCGAGGACCCGGACTACGCGCAGCGCGATCTGTTCGGCGCCATCGCCGCCGGCGACTTCCCGCAGTGGGAGGTGAAGCTGCAGGTGGCCACCGAGGCCGAACTGGCCGCGTGGGAGGCGCGCACCGGCTGGAATCCGTTCGACCTGACCAAGGTGTGGCCGCACAAGGACTTCCCGTTGATACCGGTGGGTTTGTTCGAGTTGAACCGCAATCCGCTGAACTACCACGCGGAAGTCGAGCAGGCGGCGTTGTCGCCGTCGAACGTGGTGCCGGGCCTGGGCTACTCGCCGGACAAGATGCTGCAGGCGCGCCTGTTCGCCTACCACGACGCCCAGTTGTACCGCGTCGGCACCAACCACCAGCACCTGCCGGTGAACGCGCCGCGCTGCCCGGTCCACAACCAGCAGCGCGACGGCGCCATGGCCATCGCCAACGGCGGCTCGGCGCGGAACTACCAGCCGGTCGACGCCAGCGGCAGCAACCCGCAGGGTCTGGGCCACGGCGAACCGGCGCTGGCGCTGCAAGGCGGCGCGGCGCGCTACGACGGTCGCGGCAAGGAAGACGATTACACGCAGGCCGGTAATCTGTTCCGCCTGCTGCCGGCCGAGGAAAAGCTCAACCTGTTCAACAACATCGCCGGTCCGTTGAGCCAGGTGAGCGCCGAGATCATCGCCCGCCAGCTGGGCCATTTCGACCAGGCCGACCCGGCCTACGGCGCCGGTGTGCGTGCCGCCCTCAAGGCCAGGGGCGTCGACGCCGGCTAAACGCGGTGTCGTTCCACGCGGGCCGGATCACGATACGCCGGCCCGCGTTGGTTCCCGCCCGGGGGCGTCCGCCCCCAGCACTTCCCGGCACACCTCCAGCCACGCGCGCGCCGCGTGCGACAAGTACTGGCCGCGCCACACGTGCGCAGCCTGCCATTGCAATTCCGGCTCCACCACCCGCACCGCATCGAGCTCGCCGATCGCCAGCCGGTGGATGAACGGCTCGGGCAGCAGCGCCACGCCCATGCCGACCGAGGCCATCGCCACCAGCCAGTCCCACTGGCCGC
>DATMSN010000009.1:0-7941 GCA_035565375.1 Duganella sp.
ATGACAACACGATTGCCCAGCTGGAGGCTGAAACCGGTGGGCCCATAATTCCTGGCTTATCCCAAGAGGACCTATGTAGAAATCTGCGAGCGAGGGCGTTTGACAGTTGGGTCATCTTCAAGCTGAAATATACTGCCGGCGAAAGTCTCACGGAGCTGGCGAACTCGCTTGACCATGTGGTCGCTTCCTACGAGCTCTACGTCGAAGCCTTGGACGAGCTGCCGGACAGCCAATACCATCCGCCGTTCATCATGAACGATCTGATAGACACATATGTTCGGTACTTGAACATCGTTGCTGTCGCTATCCTATTGCGACGTGAGGACTTGGTAGGAAGAATCTGTGCGCTAAATGAAGGGACAGATTTTGACGGAGTCGATGCAGTGCTAGAAGAACTATTCAAGTTCTTCCTGCCGGATCGACCCGAATTGGATCATTGGCTGTGGGATAAGCCATACCGCAAACTGCTCGACGCTATCGACAGCGATACGCCAGAAGAGATGCGAACCGAAATGAAGCGTTACGTGAAAAACTGGTATGCCGATATGAAGGGGCAGGCCCACTTCTGGGGACAGCATGAAAAAATCAAGCCAGAGTTCACTCCCTACGACGGCTATTGGGCGATGTGCGCTGCGGCATTCACCTACCTCTACGACATCAACGACTCCGCCTACCGTAACGAGACGGTGTATCCCAAAGACCTCGTCGATTACGCACGCAGCATCCCACGCTACGATGCTCAAGAGACGATGACCAAGCCGTTGCGCGTAGCAGGTGGGGAACTCTGTCCGAAGTCCGGCCTATGGTTCACGCCGGCAAAAACGGACAGCCAAGCGCACTTCGCCGCAGGCACGGTCATGCCAGATTTTCCAGACGCGCAGTACGGCCTGACGATTTGGCAGTGGATCGGTCCTTGAAAGAACCGATGAAGTGTCACGACTTTAAAGCTAAGGCACCCAAGGCGGTCAGTAGCTGGGCACACCACCATGCCAAATATCTCCATGCGCCAGCGCCAGATTTACCTGGATGATCTGAGCTATAAAAATACGTTGGCGCAAATCGAGGTCGAATACCTTTTATACGAACAAGCATTTTGCGCTACTACCGGCATGGCGACGAGTTCTGGCTTGATTTGATCGCACGCTGGAAGACTTCTGGCATCGGCGTGCGCAAGTTCTGCGAGCAGAACGGCGTTGCGACCAGCACGTTTCACAAGCGGCGTGCGGACTTGGCCAAGAGCGAGGTAATGATGCCAACGGCGGCGAATGTGTTGATGCCGGATGCTTGCTTCATCCCGGTGCTGCCCGACTCGGTGATGGAGTCCGCTGCGCCGGTCGCGCCCCCGGTCGTTGCGGTGCCGGCCGAGTCGGCGGCGCGCGACAGCGTCGTCATCAGCAGTGGTGGGATGCGCATCGAGCTGACAGGCGCCCATGCCGACCGTGTCGTGCGGCAGTTGCTTGGTCGGCTGGGCGGCTTCTCATGTTGATCGCGGGCTCCTGCCGCGCCTACGTATGCCGCGACTTGGTCGATATGCGCAACGGCGTCGATGGCTTGTCCTACCTGGTCGAGCCACTGCTGGCGCAAGACCCGATGTCCGGTCACCCGTTTGTTTTCGTCGGGCGTGACCGGCGCAAGGTCAAGATTCTGTACTGGGACCGCACCGGCTTCGCGCTGTGGTACAAGCGGCTCGAACGTGGCCGATTCCCTGCGCCGGAGTCGCTAACCCGGCGCGGACTGTCGGTGGCCGAGCTGCACGCCTGGCTCGAAGGCATCGACATCCCGCCGCTGCAACCGCATCCGCCAGTGGCGGCACAGCGCGTCGCGTGATGATGCGATAATTTTTCATCCGCTGTAAACGCACCGGCATGTTCATGCGTTTGATCCGCATGCCGGCGCTCATTGATCCCTCCGACCTCCCACCTGACTTCGACGCGATGCGCCGCATCGCCCTTGAACAGAATCGCATCGCCCACGATCTGTGGACGCAAGTCGAATTACTCAAGCACCAGTTGGCCCAGTTCGTCCGCGCGCGCTTCGGCGCCAGCTCGGAACAACTGCCCGGCCAAGGCGATTTGTTCGCCGAACCAGTCAACATTCCCGTGCCGCCGCCCCTACCCGCCACACCTGTCACCGGCCACGTGCAACGCGGGCGTCCGGCGCTGCCGAAGGACTTGCCGCGCGAGCGCGTCGAGTACGACCTGAGCGACGCCGAGAAGGCATGCTTCGACCGGATCGAGAAGATCGGCGAGGAGGTCTCCGAAACACTGGACTATACGCCGACGAAGCTGACCGTGATCGAGCATGTACGCATCAAGTACGCATGCAAGAAGGATGGCGAATCGACCGTGCGCACGGCGGCTGCGCAGCCGTCGCCACTACCGAAGTCCAATGCCAGCGCCGGCCTGCTGGCGCAGGTTCTGGTGAGCACCTTCACCGACCATCTGCCACTGAACCGCCAGGAGGCGATCTTCAAGCGCCACGGCGTGCACCTGCCGCGTGCCACGCTGTGCGAGTGGAAGCTAGCCGCAGCCGAACTGCTGGCGGTGCTGCGGCCGGCGCTCAAAGCGCATATCCTGGCCGCGCGTGCACTCGGACGACACCACGATGCCGCTGCAGGAGACCGGCCGTGGCAGCACCAAGACAGCCCGCCTGTGGGGCTACCTTGGCGCCGGCCAGCGAGAAGAAAATGGCTTGTGGGGCGATCATCCGCCGGCGGTCCTATTCGAATTCACCGAGTCGCGCGAGGCGATTCATCCAGCCACTTTCCTGGCCGACTACCAAGGCTATTTGCAGGCCGATGCCTACAGCGGCTATTCGGCGCTGTATCGTGGCGGGCGTGTGATGGAGGTCGGTTGTTGGGCCTATTGCCGTCGCAAGTTCTTCGAGATCGCCAAGGTGCAGAAAACGCCTGGATTGGCCAGCGCGGCTCTGGCCTGGATCGCGCGCTTGTATGCCATCGAAAGGATCATTCGCGACCTGACGCCGGACCAGAAGTTGCGACAGCGCCAGGAGCAGAGCGTGCCGCTGCTGGCCGAGTTCCGTCGCTGGCTCGACGGGCATGTGCCGCAACTGGTGCCGCAGGCGCCACTGGCCCAGGCATTCGGCTATGCCTTGCGCAACTGGGACGCGCTGGTGCGCTATACCGAAAACGGTGTGCTGGTACCCGACAACAACGCGATCGAGCAGGCGATACGTCCAATCGCCGTGGGGCGATCGAATTACCTGTTCGCCGGCTCGGCGCGTGGCGGCCACGCTGCGGCGACGATGTACTCGCTGGTCGGCACGGCTAAGTTGAACGGGCTCAATCCCTACCTGTGGCTCAAGGACGTGCTGGCCCGACTGCCGTCGCATCCGATCAACCGCGTCGCCGACTTGCTACCGCTGTCGACCTACCAATGGGCCTGACACGTTAAAATTGCGGCATGGACTCCCGCCTTCTTGACGCCCTGCGTAACGCACCCAGCCTCGACTTGTATGAATTGAGCCTGGCCCTCAACCAAATGCTCACCGACCCACGTCGCATTCTCGACGTGCGCCGCCATCTGCACCTTGGCGCGCAGGTGATGTATTTCGACCACCGCCGTGGCACTCTTGCCCCCGGCCGCGTGCTGCAGTTACAAGCAACTAGCGCCACCGTTCAGGACACCGCCACGCACACGCAATGGAAGCTGCCCTACGCCGCCATCGTCGCCGATCCGGCCCAGCGCGCCGAGCAGGCGCCTCCCATGCCGCCGCGCCCTGTCGACGTAGCCGACTTCAAGCTTGGCGACACGGTCGGCTTCACCGACAAACACCTGCGCGAACGCATCGGCACTGTCACGCGCATCAACGCGAAGTCATGTTCGCTGCTCTGCGACGGCGAACAGTGGCGTGTCTCGCCCGGGCTGCTGCGTAAGATCATCGATTTATAAACTGCGAGCCGGATACGGGTTTCGCTGACGCATACGATCAAAACACCGTAAATGTTCGCCCACGTGGTCTGTCGCAGTGGAAGTAAAATGCGGCCGCCCTCAGACAGCGCCTGGAAGACGCGTTCGGCGTCAACCAAAGTCGGCAGTGTGAGGGAGAGCGAAAAGCCCTGATGGCTTGGCTGGCCTGTGTCATGGCCATCCGAGAGGTAGAGAACTGACTAGCCGATCCGCACAGCGGCGCGCAAGACTTTTCTCTCTGTTCCCGGCTGGACATGATTGGCATCGATACAGTCCTCAATACGGCGGACGAACAGGATTTCGATGTCTAGCGTGGTCCGATAGAAATCGATGGCCTCGTCGCAGAGGCCGGGCAGGTACACGGTTGGTGTGAGTTGCATGGTTCATGCTCATTAATTTGAGTGGAGAACCCGCCGCACGACTCGTATGACATCAACAACGAACAATTATGCTATTCGCCAAGGAAGGAGATCGCGCTTTCCTATCGCCAGCGCGGGCGAGGGATGGCAGGGGCAGTATAGACATGATCGTCCTCCTTTCTTTTGTCGAGCAGCCAGGATCGTAGCACACGAAAGGCCAGCCAAACCTCGACTGCCGAGTGTTCGAAATACCGGCCCTGCGAGTCGAGGAAATCCGACTTTTAACACTTGACAAATAAGAAGACACAAAAATCATAATAATTCAACTTACTTTACAATATAAAAATATTCCTACTAGCATTTGTTTTCGGCATAATATTGAATCCTTAACACTGACCGACGGCGGCACGGCGACCGCCAGAAGCGCGAATCCTGGAGCTTTTATGCGTATCAAATCCTTCTTGCTGGCCGTTACCGCAACCGCTGCCCTGTGCAGCGGCGTCGCCAGCGCATCCACTGAACTGATCGTCAACGGCAATTTCGAATCCGGCGACCAAGGCCAGATCAACTGGGGCGGCCATCAATTGGCCGGCTGGACGACCTCCGGCTACAACTTCCTGTTCAACAGCGGGAACGTGGACAACGGCGGTGCGGCCGGCCAGTACGGCAACCTGCAACTGTGGGGCCCGAACAACGGCGCGGCCAACGGCCTGCAAGCGAGCCCGGTCGGTGGCAATTTCGTCGCCTCCGACGGCGCGTTTGGCGTCGCCCCGCTGTCGCAGACGGTCAATGGCCTGACGGCCGGCCAGCAGTACAGCGTGTCCTTCTACTGGGCCGGCGCCCAGCAGTCCGGCTTCTCCGGCGCCACCACCGAGCAGTGGCACGTCTCCCTGGGCAACCAGACCCAGTCCACCGCCGTGAAGACCAACGCCAATCACGGCTTTACCGGCTGGCAGAAAGAAACCTTCACCTTCACGGCCACCAGCGCCAGCGAAGTGCTGAGCTTCCTGGCCGCAGGCACGCCTGATGGCGTTCCACCGTTCTCGCTGCTCGATGGCGTGTCGATGACCTCCGCCGTACCTGAGCCGCAAGTCTTGGGCATGATGGGCCTGGGCCTGGGCCTGGTCGGCTTCGCCGCGCGCCGCCGCAAAGCCAAAGCTGCTTAATTCTTTGTAAGCAACCACCGATGCCGGGCGTTCGCGTCCGGCATTTTCCATTGCGCACTTGAGCGCTCTTATTGGTGCAAGTCCGCATCACTGAAGTCCCGACACCGATGAACGACCTTCTTGCCTACCTGCCGACCTTCGCCGTCAACGTGGGGCGACTGTGCCTGTGGCTGGCGCTGCTATCGCTGGTGTTTGTGCCGCTGGAGCGCTGGCTGGCGGTGCGCAAGGCGCGCCTGCCGCGCCGCGCGCTGGCGATCAATCTCGGACTGTACTTCCTCAACAGCCTGCTTCCCGCCGCCATCCTCAGTGCGCTGATGGCCGTGGTCGCCGTCGCCGCGCACGCCGCGTTGCCGGCCGCCCTGCCTGCCGCCCTGGGCGCGCTGCCGCTGGCGGTCAAGCTGCCGCTGTCGTTCTTGATCGCGGAAGTCGGCTTTTACTGGGGCCACCGTTTAAGCCATCGTTTGCCCTGGCTGTGGTATTTCCATTCGGTGCACCACAAGCCTGAACACCTGTACTTCCTGATCAATACCCATGCGCACCCGGTCGACATGGTCGTCACCCGCTTGTTCGGCATGACGCCGCTGTACATCCTCGGCCTGGCCGGCGCCAGCGCGGGCGGCAGCGCCACGCCGGCGCTGGTGATCGTCATTGGCACGGTGTGGGGATTTTTCATCCATTCGAACCTGCAGGTCCGGCTCGGCCCGCTCGAATCGATCATCGCCACGCCGGCGTTCCATCACTGGCACCATACCAGCATCGCGCCGCTGGACCGCAATTTCTCATCGACACTACCGTTCCTGGACCGGGTGTTTGGCACCTGGTACCTGCCGGACAACTGGCCATCGGCCTACGGCATCGCCGAGACGCCGCCCAAACCGTCCGGACCTGCGGCCTGATCGCACATCATGGCGGGCGCGCGCCGCACCAGACCAACTTCCACACCGGCACCGTCCCCTTGTCATAAAATGGCGGGATGAAAGCCGACGTCCCCCTCGCCACCAACCGCCGCCTGCGCCAGCAACCGCTGTGGCGGCTTCTGGCCGCGCCCAGCGGCCCGGCGGCGCTGGCGCTGATGCAAACCCACCTCTACGACGGCGAGCGCAGCCTGCCGGCGTCGATCTTCCACGAGCGCATCGGGCGCGAGCTCGAACACTTGCGCAGCCTCGGCGAGGACTGGCCGCAGACCGCGCAAGCCTACGTCGCCGGCTGGCTGTCCGAAGGCCACCTCGAGCGCCGCTTCCCGCCCGGCGCCTCCGAGGAGGAATACGAGCTATCCACCTCGACCATCGAGGCGATCCGCTTCGTCGCCGGCCAGGTCAAGCCCCACTCGGCGGCCACCGAAAGCCGCCTCGGCCTGGTGATCGACGCGCTGTCCCGCCTGGCCGAGGACACCGACGCCGACAAAACCCGCCGCATCCAGCGCCTGCGCGCCGAGCAGGAGCGCATCGAGCGCGAGATCGCCGCCATCGAGCAAGGCGTGCTGCACATCCTGCCCGAGTCGGCCGCGCTCGAACGCACGCGCGAGATCATCACCTTGGCCGACGGCCTGGCGGGCGACTTCCGCCGCGTGCGCGACCAGTTCGAACAACTGAACCGCGACCTGCGCGCGCGCATCATGGAAAACGACGGCAACCGTGGCGAGGTGCTCGATTCGCTGTTCGCCGGCATCGACCTGATCACCGACAGCGAGGCCGGCCGCACCTTCAACGCCTTCTGGCGCCTGCTGACCGACCCCGAGCAGTCGGCCACGCTGGAGCAGGCGCTGGACCAGTTGCTGTCGCGCGACTTCATCGCCAGCCTGGACACGCAGGAGCGCAAATTCCTGCTGCGCCTGACACGCACCCTGCTCGAACAGGGCGGCATGGTGCACGACGTGCTGCAATCGTTCGCCCGCAGCCTGAAAAATTTCGTGCAGAGCCGCGAATTCCTCGAACAACGCCGCCTGAACACGCTGCTGCGCCAGGCCCAGCTGGCCGCGCTCGCGCTCAAGGACGAGGTCAAGGCCACCGACACCCTGCACTACACCTTGCCGCTAACCAGCAGCAAGCTGGCCTCGCTGTCGCAATGGGTGCTGCACGATCCGGCCCTGCAGGCATTGCCCGGCGCCATGCTCGACGGCGAGGCGGCGCCGATCGGCCTCGAGTCGGTCGGCGAGCTGGTGGCGCAATCGGAGATCGACTTCCGCAGCCTCAAGCGCCACGTGCTGGCCGTGCTCGACTTGCAGTCGCAGGCCTCGGTGGCCGATGTGCTGCGCGCCTACCCCGCCGCGCAGGGCCTGGGCAGCGTGCTAGGCCTGCTGGCACTGGGCAGCCGCCACGGCATGGTCGCCGGCCACAGCGAAACGGTCAGCTGGACCGGCGGCGACGAGCAGCAACGCAGCGCCCACATCCCCGTCATCTATTTCGTGAAAGAACGCGCCAATGAGCTCGCCTGAAGCCGCCCCGACCGGCGCCTTAGCCGGCAGCCGCAACGACAACGACGCCGACC
>DATMSN010000010.1:0-3245 GCA_035565375.1 Duganella sp.
CGGCATAATATTGAATCCTTAACACTGACCGACGGCGGCACGGCGACCGCCAGAAGCGCGAATCCTGGAGCTTTTATGCGTATCAAATCCTTCTTGCTGGCCGGGCGGCACGTCGTACCAGGCGCCGATGAATTGCGTCACCGTGATGCGCTGGCGGAAGTATTCGCTCAGCACGTGGCCGATCGACACCGCCGACGCCGGCCGGTGCCGCATGGCGGCGGCGAAGTAGCCGATCGACTCGTCCAGCACGCCCTCGCCGCCGTCGGACAGGCGGTGCTTGAGCGACTCGTTGCCGACGCCGGCCAGCGACAGCAGCAGCGGCAGGAAGCGGTCCTTGCCGTCGATCTGGTACTTCAGCTCCAGCCGGTACTTGCGCCACGATTCGTAGAACAAGGCTAGCGCGCGGTTGGAAAAGGTGTCGAGGAAGGCGCGCGGGCCCTCGTCCTTCTCGTACAACGCGTGCGCGGCCACGCGCTCGGTGTAGTGCGCCGGCAGCGCGCCGGCCGTGCCGAGAAAGCCCATGAAGGCCGGCGTGATGCGGATGTATTTGAGCTCGCCGTTGCGAAGCGCCTCGCCCAGCGCCACGCTGTCGCGCGCGATCTCGCGCGGCTCGGGTTGCATCGCCTCGAGCTGGCTGGCCGGGAAGTTGAGCGACAGCGTGTTCTGGAAGCGCAGGAAGCTGGCCACCGCCTGGTCGTGCGGCAGGCCGTTGCGCTTGAGCCAGAGCTCGAGCATGCGCACCGCCTGGAAGAACTGGAAGCGGTACGGCTGCGCGAACAGGCGCTCGATTACACTAGGTTCAAATCGCCGCTTCGTGGTGTGCATCGCAACAGCTCCTCCCCTGATTTCTTCGATACGACCACCAACTGCGTGAAGCTGTTGGCGTGCACGTACAGGCCGAGGAAGCGCTCGACGATGTGGGTGAAGGCGTGGATGCCGCTGCCGACGAAGGCTTCCTCGTCGATGGTGAGGCTGACCTCGACGCCGCGCACCAGGCAGGCGAACGGATTGCCCGGCAGCCAGTGGTTGGCGGCCTTGCTGGCGATCGCGTGGATGCCGCGGATCTGGCGCTGCGAGGTCGGCGAGCGCGGCAGGTCGTACAGGGTCAGCATCTCCTGGAAGGCGTCGACGCCGCTGCCGGCCAGCGACAGATGGTTGAGCGACAAGTGCGAGATCAGGCGCCAGTGGGCGCCACGGCCGCGCTCGAAGCGGTGCGAGTCGGTCGGGCGCCGCAGGAAGGTGATGCTGCGCACGCTCGATCCGCCCTCGAGGAACAGGTCGCCGCCACGCATGCCGTAGGTCAGCGACGCCGGCAGGTCGCGGTTGGTGCAGGTCAGCTCCAGGCTCAGGGTGTCGGTCTCGATGGCGGCCGGGTCGAAGTCGATGTCGACGATCGAGATCTCGGTCTCGTAGCCGGGGCTCTTGCGGGCGATCACCTCGTCGCGCCGCATGACCCAGTAGTGGCCGTTCTTTTCCGGCGTCTCGCCGTGGCGCAGCGAATAAAACGGCCGGAACTCGATGACCGACTCGCCCTGCGGCGTCTGGCGCACCAGCTTGACCGAGTCGATCGATTGCACCTCGAAGGCGTAGGCGCGGCGGGCGTCGGCCAGCACCGGATAGCTGGCGGCCGTATGGGTCACGCGGATCGGCTCGCCACGCTGGCGGAACAGGTTGACCACCGGCGTGCAGCCCAGCAGCAGGTTGTTGGTCGACATCGTGCCCAGCATGCGCGCGGTGTTCGAATCGGTGCGCAGGCCGCTCATGCCCAGGTGCAGCGTGAAGCGCTTGCAGCCGGCCGGCAGCGCCACGCCGATGGCCGACAGGTCGATGTCGATGAAGTTGAATTTTTCCGGGAAGCAGAAATACTCGGTCAGCAGCCGGTAGGCCGGGTGCGAGCGGGCCGAAAACGGGATCAGCGACTCGTCCTCGCCGAAGCCGGCCGGCCACACCGGCACCGCCGCCAGCGGCGTCCAGCGGCCGTTCTGTTCGGGCTCGACCCAGGCCTTGACGGTGCGCAGGAACAGCGCGTCGCGCAAGGCGGCGCAGAACGAGGGCTCGCCGTCGATGAACACGCGCAGCATTTTGACGCCCAGCTGCGACAGGGTGACCTGGGCGGCGGTGGTCTCGATGGTGATGCTCACGCCCGAGCTGACGTTGGGCGGCAGCATGACCGCCTCGGGCGCGTCGATGATGGCGGCGAACGAGGCGTGCGACAGCGCGATCGGCGCCACCGTCACCGGATAGGCGGTGCGGAAGGTGCAGGCCACGCCCTTGACGGGACGCGTGTCGAGCTCGGTGCCGCGGGCGATCTCGGTGGCCGTCGTCAGCTGCGCGGCGGCGGCGCTGTAGTCCATGCGCGCGATCGAGCACGACGGGAACGGCCGCAGGTAGTGCGGGTACAGCACCTCGAACAGCGCCTCGGTGAACTCCGGGTAGTCGTCGTCGAGGCGCTTGGAGATGCGCGAGTTGAGCAGCGCGAACGACTGGATCATGCGCTCGATGTGCGGGTCTTCGCAGACCTCGCCGCCCATCAGCAGGCGGCCAGCGATCTTAGGATAGCGCTCGGAGAATTCGCGCGAATAGCGGCGTAAAAATCCCAGCTCCCGTTCGTAGTACGGTAACAGTTCTTCCAAGTCAGACTCCCGGCGACGCCAAACGGCGCGCCTTGCTAATGGTGTAATGCAGGCTGGACGGTTGCAGGACGGCGTCGAAGTTGACCGGCTCCTGCGACGCGTGCACCACCAGCAGCGCGGTGATGGCGAAATTGAGGCGGTTGATCGTGCCCTCCTGGATCTCGAGCGAGGCGCGCACGTTGCGCAGCCGCGGCTCGTGGCGGGCGATGGCCTTTTCCAGGCAGGCGCAGATGTAGGCGCGGTCGTCGGCGCTCGACAGGCTGAGGCCGGCAAAATCGTTGAGGCCGTAGGTCAGGATCGAGCGGGCGCACTCGGGGAATTTTTTCATCAGCTCCTCGCTGATGACGGTGCGCGTGTTGAGCAGCGCTTCGAGGTCGCGGGCGACGGTGTCCTTCAAGTCCTCGATCGACATCCTGGACACGGTGGCACTGGTGGCGCCGTGGACGGGCGCGTCCATCAGGCGGTCGAACAGTCCCGGCGAAAAACCCTTCATGTGCATCCTGAATATCAGTGGTGGAACCAAGTGTCGGAAATCAATGTCGGAGACAGGCGGCCGCCGCCGCGTCGGGCGGCGGCGGTTGCCACAATAATCCTGCGTTCGCGCCGGCCCCC
>DATMSN010000011.1:0-8957 GCA_035565375.1 Duganella sp.
CCCGGCGGCGCGGTGGCGCTGACCACCGTCATCGGCGGCCCGGCCGTGCACGCGGCCGGCTTCGAGTTCGCGCTGCTGACGGTGCTGGTCAACACCTCGCTGCTGGTGGGCATGGCGATCGTCTACAACAACCTGACCGGCCGCCGCTATCCGCACACGCAGCAGGCCGCCCATCCGAATCCGCACGGCACCAGGGACGCGGTGCCGACCGTGCGGCTGGGCTTCAAGCCCGAGGACCTGGACGCCGTGCTCAAGCAACACGACCAGGTGCTCGACATCAGCCGCGACGACCTCGAATCGCTGTTCATGAAGACCGAGCAGCGCGCCTACCAGCGCCGCTTCGGCATCATCAACTGCGAGGACATCATGTCGCGCGACATCGTCAGCGCCGAATTCGGCACCGGCCTCGAGCAGGCGTGGCAGCTGATGCGGCGCCACCACGTGGCGGCGTTGCCGGTGCTCAACCGCGCGCGCCGCGTGATCGGCATCGTCACGCAGACCGACTTCCTCGACCACGGCGGCCTCGACAGCTACGGCGACATCCGCCGGCAACTGCAGCGCTTCCTGCGCAAGAGCGGCGTGACGCACACCGAAAAAGCCGAGGTGGTCGGCCAGATCATGACCCACCATCCGACCACGGCGCGGCTCGACACGCCGATCGTCGACCTGGTGCCGCTGATGGCGGACTCGGGCTTCCACCACATTCCGGTGGTCGACGCCGAGCAACGCTTCGCCGGCATCATCACGCAATCGGACCTGGTGGCGGCCTTGTACGAAAGCCGCTTCGCCGAAGCGGCGGCCTGATATTGGTGCCGGGGCGGCTTGATACAATTTGTTTCGTGGCCGGACGGCGCTATGCCTTATGCTAGTCGCCGCCAGAGTACTCATCGACCAGGAAACAAACCATGAAGCATGCATCCCGTCTTGCCAGCGTCGCGGCCGCGCTCGCGCTGGTGTTCGTTCCAATCAGCAATAGCATGGCCGCCGGCGCGGCCGCCGTGCCGCGCGTCAGCGCCACCCCCGCCCACCAGGCGCTGCTGGCCATCGCCGGCCAATACTACGACGCCGTCGCCCGCTACGAGCCGATCGCCGCGACCGAAAACGGCGACAACCGCTACGACGACCAGCTGGGCCTGAGCATCTCGCCGGGCAAGCGCGCGCTGCAGTTCAAGATGTACCGCGATTTCAGCAAGCGCCTCAAAACCATCAAGCGCGCCAACCTGAACGCCGACGACCGCCTCAACTACGACATCCTCGCCTACGAACTGCGCGGCCTGCTGGCGATGGAGCGCTTCCCCGAGCACTTGCTGCCGATCACCCAGATGGACAGCGTGCCCGTCGTGCTGGCCAACTACGCCAGCGGCGAGGCGTCGCAACCGATCGCCACGGTCAAGGAATACGACGCCTACCTGAGCCGCATTGCGCAAATGCCGGCCTGGATCGACCAGGCCATCGCCAACATGCGCGACGGCATGAAGAAAGGCATCACGCAACCGAAGGCCATCATGGTGTCGGCGCTGCCGCAGTTCAAGAAACTGCTCAGCGACACCCCCGAAGCCAATATCTTCTACACGCCGATCAAGAAACTGCCGGCCGGCTTCGGCGACGCCGACAAGCAGCGCCTGACGGCCGCCTACCGCAAGACCGTCGGCGACGACATCATGCCGGCGCTGGCCCGCCTGGCCGCCTTCCTGGAAAAAGAATACCTGCCGGCCTGCCGCACCTCGACCGGCCTGGGCGCGCTGCCCGACGGCGCCGCCTGGTACCAGGCGCGCGTGGCCAACGCCACCACCACCACGCTCAAGCCCGACGCGATCCACGCCATCGGCCTGCGCGAGGTGGCGCGCATCCAGCAACAGTTCGCCGAGCTGGGCCCCAAGCTCGGCTACAACGGCCCGGCCAAGGGCTTGCCGCTGTGGGTGGCCGCGCAGGACAAGTTCCGTCCGTTCAAGACGGAGCAGGAAGTGCAGGCCGTGTTCCACAAGCTGAACGACGTGCTCGACACCAAGCTGCCGCAAATGTTCACGCTGATGCCGAAGGCCAAGCTGGACCTGCGCCTGGAGCCCGAGCTGAGCCGCGCCACCGCCTCCGACCACTACACGGCGCCGGCCGGCGACGGTTCGCGGCCGGGCGTGTTCTGGTCGGTCGTCAACGATCCGGCCAAGTACGGCAGCACCGGCATGACGACCTTGTTCCTGCACGAGGGCAAGCCGGGCCACCACTTCCACATCGCGCTGATGCAGGAACTGAACCTGCCCGACTTCCGCAAATATGGCGGCAACAACGCCTTCACCGAGGGCTGGGCGCTGTACGCCGAAACCCTGGGCAAGGAAATGGGCTTGTTCGACGATCCGGCGCAATACTTCGGCCACCTGAACGACGAGCTGCTGCGCGCCACGCGCCTGGTGGTCGACACCGGCATGCACGCGCAGGGCTGGACGCGCGAGCAAAGCATCCAGTACATGCGCGACACGCTGGGCTACGACGACTACGCCAAGACCGAAACCGAGCGCTACATGGCGTGGCCGGCGCAGGCGCTGGGCTACAAGATCGGTTCGCTCAAGATCGCCGAACTGCGCCAGCGCGCGGCCGACGCGCTGGGCGATCGCTTCAGCCTGCCGAAATTCCACGAGGTGGTGCTCAGCGACGGCACCGTGCCGCTGGACCTGCTGGAGCAAAAAGTCGACCGCTGGATCGCGTCGCAACACTAAACCTCACCGGCCGTCGCGGTCGACATCGCGACGGCCCCCCTCTTTCGTCCTGGACGTTTTCTCGCGCCACTTTGATCTAACGCAAAGACACTCCCGAAATACAAGCACTCTCTTCCGGCTCGCGCAATACTGCGACTATCATCAACGCCTGTTGAATGCGCACATGCACTCTCTCCTGCCCGCCGTCGTCTCGCTCCTGTTCCTGAGCTACGGGGTCTATGTACTGCATTCACGGGGCGTAAGCCGTATCAGCCTGACATTATTTCTGCTCTGCACCGCCACCTTTTGCTGGCAATTTTCCTGGGCCATCCTGTTCCAGATCCGCGACCCCGACGAGGCGCTGGCGGCGGCCAAGCTCGGCTATCTGCTGATCCTGTTCCTGCCGACCACCTTGTACCATTTCATCGCCGAGCTCACCGCCCACCGCGGCGAGCGGCGCTGGGTCGAACTGTCCTACCTGTTCGCCGGCCTGCTGGGCGTAATCCTGCTGAGCAGCAACTGGATCGTCGCCGGCCTGTACACCTATTTTTTCGGCTTTTACCCGAAGGCCGGCCCGCTGCACGTGCTGCACCTGCTGCACACGGCCATCGTCATCGGGCGCGGCCTGTGGTTGCTGTACCGGCGCCAGCGAGTGGCCGTCTCGACCGAAAAGACCCGCCTGCGCTATTGCCTGGTTAGCATGCTGATTTATTTTTTCGCATCGGTCGATTATCTGTGCAACTACGGCGTGCAATTCTATCCGCCGGGGGTGCTGTTCGTCGCGGCCAGCCTCGGCCTGATCGCCCAGGCGATGGTGCGGCACAACCTGCTGGCCGACCCGATGGAGGTGGCCGCCTCGATCGCGCACGAGATGCGCACGCCGCTGGCGACCATTCGTAGCCAGTCGCGGGTGCTGGCCAAATCGCTGCCGGAGCTGCTGGCCGGCTACCACCTGGCGGTCGAGCACAAACTGATCGAACCGACCATGCAACCGGCGCAACTGAGCTATCTGGGCAAGCTGACCCAGCACATCGACGCCGAGATCAGCCGCTCGAACTTCGTGGTCGACATGATGCTCGCCTCGGCGCGCGCCGGCACGCTCAGCCGTAGTGATTTCGCCAACCATTCAATAAAGAAATGCGTGGAGGAAGCGCTGGCCTGCTATCCGTTCGAGAGTTCGATGCGGGACAAGGTGGTGGTGAAGGGAGGACACGATTTCACGTTCTTCGGCTCGGACGTGCTGCTGGTCTACGTGCTGTACAACCTGTTCAAGAACGCGCTGTACGCGATCAAATCGGCCGGCCGGGGGGAACTGGAGATATCGTTCTTTATCGACGGCGCCGATAAAAGGCTGTTGGTCACCGATACCGGCGCCGGGATTCCGGCGGATGTCCTGCCCCATGTTTTCGAACCGTTTTATAGCACGCGGCATAATGGCGGCGGCACCGGCATGGGGCTGGCGTTTTGCCAGCAGGTGATAACCGCATTCGGCGGGAAGATTGATTGCGAATCGCAGGCCGGGCGTTACACGCGGTTTTCTTTATCGTTCCCGCAAAGACAGGTTGCAGCCGCCTGGGCGAATGAGCAGGCGATGGAATATTAATGACACCAATTAAACCGGCGCCTCGTCGCCGCTGACTTTCTCCAGGTCGGTTTCATCGCCCAGCACATATATTTTCTGTTCGCGTAATACCTGCAGAATAAAAGGCTGCTGCTCGCGCAATCGGCGCTTAAAGTCCGGGACCGAATACAGGTTCGGATTTATCTTGCGGCGCAATAAACGCTCGGCGACCGGCAGCCGGGATAACAATTCACCGTAGCTGGTGTTATCTCCGATCAGTAGCAACTCCACCGGCGTATCCATGCCCTCCTGCTCCTTGGCGGTCGCGCCATAAACAAAGGCCACGTTGAGCACATGCTGGAGCGGCGACAGCGCCGAATTGAGCACGCTGACCAAACCAAAGGTTTTCTTCACCAGGCTGCTTAATTCCCCGAAGACGATGCAATCCTTGTTGGGTTTGAAGCGGCGCACGTTGCCGATGCGTTCGGACGTGATGACGCCGGACTCGTGCAGGCGTTTGAGTTCGCGCTGGGCCGACGCGCTACCCAAGCCGGTCAGGCGCATGATCTCGTTCAAGTGGAAGCCTTGATTGACACGGACAAATAGCAAGCCCAGCAGTTTTTGCTGGGCGGGGGTGAAGAGGGCTTGGGCGATCATGAGCCAGATCTTAGCATGAACGAACTAATTGCTGGCACAAACTCCGGGGTCAGGTCCACCAATGCTACACGAACTATACCGTAGCGCGGCGCGGTTGGCGGCGTCGGCGGAGCTTGGCGGATTACGGCGGTCCGCCTAATCCGCCCTACGTGGAACCGTGGTGTTTTGGTTTCGTTGGTGTTTGGTTCTTTTGGTTTCCTTGGTGCATTTGATTTTCTTGGCGTGATTGACTTTCCAAAGCCGGATTTAAATCAGGCGGAGATAAAAAAACGGCACCCGAAGGTGCCGTTTTATATTGCGCTTTATTTCTATTACGCTTCGCCGTCGTGCGGGGCAACCGTTTCGGTCGCTTCCACATCGCCGCCGGACATCGAGGCTTTTTCTGCCAGCAGCAGAGCTTGACGCTCTTCCACTTCCCACTGCTCTTTCTCTTTGCGAGCGCGGTGGAATGCCAGACCGGTGCCGCCTGGAATCAGACGACCAACGATGACGTTTTCTTTCAGACCGCGCAGGCCATCGCGCTTGCCCATGATTGCGGCTTCCGTCAGAACGCGGGTGGTTTCCTGGAACGATGCGGCCGAGATAAACGAATCGGTCGACAGCGATGCCTTGGTAATACCCAGCAGAACGTTTTCGTAGGTTGCGGGGATCTTATTCTCCACATTCATACGGTCGTTTTCATCCAGCAGTTCCGAACGCTCGACCTGCTCGCCAACGATATAGTTGGTGTCGCCGGCATTAACGATCTGAACGCGACGCAGCATCTGGCGCACGATCACTTCGATGTGCTTGTCGTTAATCTTCACGCCCTGCAGACGATAAACGTCCTGCACTTCGTCGACGATATAACGGGCCAGCGCTTCGATACCCAGCAGACGCAGAATATCTTGTGGATCGGCAGGGCCGTCGACAATCATCTCGCCCTTGTTCACCACCTGGCCGTCGTGGACCAGCACTTGCTTGTCCTTGGTGATCAGGAACTCGTGCTTGTTGCCGTCCATGTCCGTGATTTCCAGACGCTGCTTACCTTTGGTTTCCTTACCGAATGCAACCGTACCGGTCACCTCGGCCAGCATACCCGCGTCCTTCGGCGAACGTGCTTCGAACAACTCGGCAACGCGCGGCAGACCACCGGTAATATCGCGGGTCTTCTGCGATTCGGTCGGGATACGTGCCAGCACTTCGCCGACCGATACCGCCTGGCCGTCTTTGACCATGATCAGCGCGCCGACCTGGAAGCCGATCGCCACCGAGTGTTCGGTGCCGGCGATCTTGACTTCCTCGTTCGAGTCGTTCAACAGTTTGACCTGTGGACGCAGCGTTTTGGTCAACGAACCACGACGCTTCGCATCGATCACAACCAGGGTCGACAGACCGGTCACTTCGTCCACCTGGCGGGCAACGGTCACGCCTTCTTCGACGTTCTCGAAACGCACCACACCGGCGTACTCGGTGATGATCGGACGGGTCAGCGGATCCCAGGTCGCCAGGGCCGTGCCGGCCTTGATGACCATGCCGTCCTTGACGATCAGGGTCGCGCCGTACGGCACCTTGTGACGCTCGCGCTCACGGCCGTGGTCGTCGGTGATCAGCACTTCGCCCGAACGGGAAATGACGATTTGCGCGCCCTTGCCGTTGGTGACGTAACGCATGGTCGAGGTGAAACGGATGGTACCGTTCGACTTCGCTTCGACCGACGAGGCCACCGCCGCACGCGACGCCGCACCACCGATGTGGAACGTACGCATGGTCAGCTGGGTACCTGGTTCGCCGATCGACTGCGCGGCGACCACACCGACGGCTTCGCCGGCGTTGACCAGCATGCCACGGCCCAGATCGCGGCCGTAGCACTTGGCGCACAGGCCGAAGCGCGTGTCGCAGGTCAGCGGCGTGCGGACCTTGACTTCGTCGATCGACAGACGCTCGATCTCTTCGACCATGTCCTCGTCCATCAGCGAGCCGGCTTCGTACAGCGTTTCCTGGGTTTCAGGATTGACGACGTCGTTGACCGCGACGCGGCCGAGGATACGGTCGCGCAGCGCTTCGATCACTTCACCACCCTCGACCATCGCCTTCATCAAGGTGCCGTTGGTCGTGCCGCAATCATCCTCGATGACGACCAGATCCTGGGTCACGTCGACCAGACGACGGGTCAGGTAACCCGAGTTCGCCGTTTTCAGCGCCGTATCGGCCAGACCTTTACGAGCGCCGTGGGTCGAGATGAAGTACTGCAAAACGTTCAGGCCTTCGCGGAAGTTCGCGGTGATCGGCGTTTCGATAATCGAACCGTCCGGTTTCGCCATCAGACCACGCATACCGGCCAGCTGGCGAATCTGCGCCGCCGAACCGCGGGCGCCCGAGTCGGCCATCATGTAAATCGCGTTGAACGATTCCTGGGTCGACTTGGTGCCGTCACGCTTGATGACGTCTTCCACTTTCAGCTGGTCCATCATGGCCTTGCCGACTTCGTCCGAGGTCTTGCCCCAGATGTCGACCACCTTGTTGTAACGCTCGCCGGCGGTGACCAGACCCGAGGCGTACTGCTGCTCGATCTGCTTGACTTCGGACTCGGCGGCCGAAATCAGGGTCACTTTTTGTGGCGGTACCAGCATGTCGTCCACGCAGATCGAAATACCGGCGCGGGTCGCCAGGCGGAAGCCCGACTGCATCAGTTGGTCGGCGAACACCACGGTCGCGCGCAGACCGCACTTGCGGAACGACGTGTTGATCAGCTTGGAAATCTCTTTCTTCTTCAGCGCGCGGTTCAGCACCGAGAAAGGCAGACCCTTAGGCAGGATTTCCGACAGGATGGCGCGGCCGATCGTGGTCTCGTAGCGCGTCACGGTGCGGACGAATTCGCCCGTCGCCGGATCTTTTGGATGCTCGACGATCCGCACGGTGATGCGGGTCGTCAGTTCGACTTCCTTGTTGTCGTAGGCGCGGATGACTTCCGACACGTCCTGGAACAGCATGCCTTCGTTCTTGGCGTTGATCGCTTCGCGGGTCGCGTAGTACAGACCCAGCACGATATCCTGCGACGGAACGATCGACGGTTCGCCGTTCGACGGGAACAGGATGTTGTTCGACGCCAGCATCAGGGTGCGCGCTTCCATCTGCGCTTCGATCGACAGCGGAACGTGCACAGCCATCTGGTCACCGTCGAAGTCGGCGTTGAACGCCGCGCAGACGAGTGGGTGCAGCTGGATGGCCTTGCCTTCAATCAGCACCGGCTCGAAAGCCTGGATGCCCAGACGGTGCAGCGTAGGCGCACGGTTCAGCATGATCGGGTGTTCGCGGATCACGTCTTCCAGGATGTCCCAGACGACCGGTTCCTGGATCTCGACCAGCTTCTTGGCGGCCTTGATCGTGGTAGCCAAGCCCATCAGTTCCAGCTTGTTGAAGATGAACGGCTTGAACAGTTCCAGGGCCATCAGCTTCGGCAGGCCGCACTGGTGCAGTTTCAGCTGCGGACCCACCACGATGACCGAACGGCCCGAGTAGTCGACGCGCTTACCCAGCAAGTTCTGACGGAAACGACCGCCCTTACCTTTGATCATCTCGGCCAGCGATTTCAGCGGACGCTTGTTGGCGCCGGTCATCGCTTTGCCGCGACGGCCGTTGTCCAGCAGCGAGTCGACCGCTTCCTGCAGCATGCGCTTTTCGTTGCGCGTGATGATCTCTGGAGCGCGCAGCTCCATCAGGCGTTTCAGACGGTTGTTACGGTTGATCACGCGGCGATACAGATCGTTCAGATCCGAGGTCGCGAAACGGCCGCCGTCCAGCGGCACCAGCGGACGCAGTTCCGGCGGCAGCACCGGCAGCACTTCCATGATCATCCACTCGGGCTTGATGCCCGAACGCTGGAACGCTTCCAGCACTTTCAGGCGCTTGGCGTATTTCTTGATCTTCGCTTCGGACTTCGATTCCTTCAGTTCCACGCGCAGGGTCTCGGCATCGCGGTGGATGTCGATCGAGCGCAGCAGTTCACGGATACCTTCGGCGCCCATGAAGGCGGTGAAGTCGTCGCCGTACTCTTCGTACTTGGCGGC
>DATMSN010000012.1:0-2224 GCA_035565375.1 Duganella sp.
CCCATCGCCGCCCGGATCGCGCCGGTGCAGCTTGGTGCCGAAGTGCCCCAGGCTGAGCGCCGCGTACAGCGTGCCGTCGCGCCGGTCCGGCAGCACCATCGACACCGGGTCGCCGAGAAAATGCTGGCGGTCCAGATGCCACGCCTCATGCGTGCGATAGACTTCGAACAGCCCTTTGCGGGTCGCCAGATAGGCGCGGTCGGACATGTCAGCCTCCTGATAGAGCTTGCAAGATATAGACCTTGGACAGGGGCGCGAGGGCGTCGTCCAGGCGTTGGCGCTCGCCGGTGCGCCGGCCGTCGATGAAGATGACGACGTTCTCGCGCAGATGGCCCTGCTCGTCGAGCACGTAGCCGCGCAGCCTGGGATGGGCGTCGAACGCCTGGTCCAGGGCGCCGCGCAGATCGGCCGCGTCGGTCTCCACCTGCGGCACGGTCATGAATCGACCCAGTTGCTGGGTAAAAATCAGTTGCGCCATGCTTATTTTCTCATTGGTCGACCGGGATTCAGCACAGATTTTAACGCGGAACGGCGCCGGTTTCGCTAAAATGAAGACGCCTCAACTACCGGAGCACCGCATGTCGATTACGCCGCAAGATCTGGAACTGCTGATGCAGGAGGTGGAGAAGGAGGACCCGATCGATTTCGCCGACCTGCCGTTCGACGAGCACGATCTGCGCGCGCTCATTTCGAACCACCTGTGCGAGATGGCCGACGCCATGGAGAACTTCAGCGACGAGGACAAGCATTTGACGTTGCTGGCCGTCGCGGCCAAGCTGGTGCTGGAGAACATGGTGCTCAATATCCAGCTGCTGCGGCGCCACGGCGTGCCGCTGAGCGAATCGGCCGACGCGCTGCTGGGCCGCCTGCGCAAGGGGCCGGGAACATAAATCCCCCCGGATCGACCTTCACGCCCGTTTATGGCACGCGCCTGGCCGCCGGCGCCACGATCACCAGATCGGTTTCCGCCACGGCCACGCACGGCAGGATATACCCTTCGCGCTTCTCGTCCAGGCTCAGGCCCGGCCACTCGATCTTGTAGCGCACCGTGCCGCTGGTGCCCAGGCAGATGCAGGTGCGGCACGTGCCGTTGCGGCACGAACTGGGCAACCGCACGCCGGCCCGCTCGGCCGCCTCCAGCACCGTCGCCGGCGCCGCCGCGTCGAACGTCCAGCCCTGCCCCGCCAATGTCACGCTGCCGCCCATGCCGTCGATCCCGGATCGTCAAACCAGCATGATACGGCCATCACCCATGCGCGGCCAGCCTGAGGCTGGACTTTTCCGGCGGCTTCGGTGCCGCCGCCGATGGCGGGCGCGCCGACCGCTTCGCGTCCTGCAGCTTGAACACCGCCATCGCCTGCGACACGCAGCGCGTCTGCTGCGCCAGATTGCCCGCCGCGGCGGCCGCCTGTTCGACCAGCGCCGCGTTCTGCTGCGTGATGTCGTCGATCTGGATCACCGCCTCGTTGACCTGGCCGATGCCCGTGCTCTGCTCGCGCGTCGAATTGGAGATCTCCCCCATCACCTGCGACACCTTGTCGACCGACTCGATCACCTCGCCCATGGTCACGCCGGCGCTGTTGGTCAGCACCGTCCCCGCCCGCACCTTGGAGATCGAGATGTCGATCAGGGTCTTGATCTCCTTGGCCGCGGTGGCCGAGCGCTGCGCCAGGCCGCGCACCTCGCTGGCGACGACGGCAAAGCCGCGTCCCTGCTCACCGGCGCGCGCCGCCTCCACCGCCGCGTTCAGCGCCAGGATGTTGGTCTGGAAGGCGATGCCGTCGATCAGGCCGATGATGTCGAGGATCTTGTTCGACGAGGCGCTGATGTCGTCCATCGTCGACACCACCTGCGAAACGATGCTGCCGCCCTGCGCCGCCACCTGCCGGGCGTGTTCGGCCAGATCGTTGGCGCTGGCGACATTGGTCGCGCTCTGCTGCACGGTCGATGTCAGCTGCTCCATGCTGGCGGCGGTCTGCTGCAGGCTCGACGCCTGCGACTCGGTGCGGCCCGACAGATCCAGGTTGCCGTTGGCGATCTCGCCGGTCGCCAGCGAAATCTCGTCGAAGTTGGCGCGCACGTCGCCGATGATGCTGTGCAGGTTGATATTGGTTTGCCGCAGCGCGGCCAGCAACCGTCCCACCTCGTCGTCGCGGCGCACCTCGACGGTGGCGGTCAGGTCGCCGCCGGCCATCATCCGCGCCGCCCTGGTCGCCTGCCCGAG
>DATMSN010000013.1:0-11624 GCA_035565375.1 Duganella sp.
GGTCGCTTTCAGCATCGCCGGCGGCAGGAACCGCTGCTCGCCGCCGGGCGTGAGCGCGATGGTCGACGACGTGGGATCGAAGTCGCCCAGTTCCGCCGCGCCGGGAAGGTAGTCGATGCCGTGGCGCTCGGTTGCGGCGGCCAGCGACGCATAGAGGTCGTGCCGGAACTCGTCGCGCTGCGCCGCCAGGCGCCGGGCCGCATCGGTATGTCCGAGCACCGTGGCGATATCGGCTGCGTCCTTGTAGCCCCGCATCGCCCAGAAGTCGTCCCAGTACGAATGCATCGGCTTTTCCGAATAGCCCTCGTGACTGATCGAGGCGGGCATCAAGCCATGGAACGCGCGGCGCTGCGGCGCAAGGTTCTCCGTGACGCGTTCGGACTGGCGCAGGCTCTCCATGTAGCGCGCGGCGGCGTCGATGCGCGGCCATGTATCGGCAAGCGCGGTCTTGTCCCGCGTGTAGCGGTATAGTTCCGCGGCGAGGAATATCAGTTGGCCGGGACTGTCGTTCTCCGGCACCGGATCGGCGCCACGGCGATCCACGCAGCACGGCACCTTGCCGTTATCGAACTGGTATGGCGCATACCAGCGCAGGTAGTCCGCCGCGATGCCGGCCTGCCCGAGCCGCAGCAACGCCTCGGACATCATCGCCCCATCGCGTATCCACGAGCGGCGGTAGGATCGCGTGCCGGGCTGCAGGGATGCGCCCTCGCGCGTCATCAACATGTGCGCCAGGGACGAGCGCAGCGTGTCGGCCATATGCCGGCCCGCAGTCGGCACCTTCAGCGTGACGCGATTCAGCTTGTCGCGCCACTCGGCCGCCACCGCATCCTGTCGGCCGATCAGCCATGCGACGGCGTCAGGGCCAACCGGCGGGATGGCGCCGGCCGCCATCGGCAGAACCGCGCCGATGGTAACGCTGCCGTATGGTGGCAGCACAACCTCATACGTCAGCGCGGCGGAGGCCATCCCCGTTTCGTCATGCAGGTGGCGCGCGGCGTTGGATGGGGCGCGTCGGGTAGCGGGTAGCAGGCCGCCGTCGAATGACGACAACTCCACGCCGGCGGGAAGCTGCAAAGGATGAAGTCTATTCTCTCCGTTGACGCTGATCTCCCGGCCATCCCATCGCAGATCACGAATTGCGCTGAAACCACCCGGCGTGTTGAGGAACTGGCGCGGCGCGTTGACCTGGAACGGACGCACCGCCAACACCAGCTGCAAGCGCCGCGCGGTGGCGCCAAGGTTTTTGAGCTCGTACTTCGCCAGCAGCCGTGACGACGCCGGCGTGCCCTCGGCGGCCGCCGTCACCGACAGCGTCCAGCCGGGATGGCGCCACAGCACCGTCGGTACCGGCAGATACCCGTCCCGCAAACTCTGGCTGACCTCCACATCGGCCCAACTGACAAGCCGGCCCTCGTCGCGCACGAAGGGTTCGACGGAGAAACCACCCTGCTGCGACTCCAATGCGCCATCCTCGGAAATGAGCGCGCTGTGATCGCCGCCGCCGTCGACGCCGACCAGCGTCCAGTAGGACTGCTGACCGGAAAAACCACGGGGATACAATCCCCGTCGCGCGTCGAGGGCCACGCCTTCGATGAACTGGTTCGGCGTCGCGCCCCAGGCCAGATCCTTCAAATCCACCTCCGCCAGCGCATAGGCCGCCGCCGGACCGTCGCGCAACACCAGCCGGATATACCGCGCCTCCGACTCCTGCAAACGCAATGGATCGTCACCGCCGTTGCCACCGGCGACATGGCGCACCATCCGCCATTGGCCGCCGTCGGACGACAGTTCGACATCGTAGTCGCTGGCGTAGCGGCGGCCCTGCCAATGCAGCACAAGGCCGCCGAATTCGCGCTCGGCGCCCAGATCGATGGTCAGCAACTGTGTTTTGCGCGCGTTCTTCTTGCCGACCCATGCCGTGCGGGGATCGCCATCGACCGCCAGCGCGGCGCCGCCACCGGCCATTTGGGACGACGCCCGCGCGACGGGCTTCGGCCAGGTGTCCGGAACCGGCGGCAGCGGCCGAATCGTCAATTGCCGAAGCTGGATCGTTCCCTTGCCACCGCCGCTGCCGGCGCTAACGACAAACTCGATACGGTCGGCGTGTTTGAGCACGCGGTCCTTGGTCGGCCCCCACGCGAACAACACCTGACGCTTCTTGATGCGCACCAGTTGCCAGTCTTTGGGGAAGCTGTAGTTCTGCTGCGGGAACCACCAGACATTGTCGCCGCTGGCGTCGGTCAGCTTGAACTCGAAGTGGTTGACCGGCGCGTCCGCACGCACGTAGAACGAAATTTCGTAGTTGTCCGGCAGGTCGAGCGGCAGCGCGCGGCGTACGAAGGCATAACCGCCTTTGCCGGCGAAGTCGAAATCCAGGCGCAATCCCCCGTCGGCGCCACTGGCGGTTGCCAGCACGCCATCGGAGGCCTGCGCCTGCCACGCATCGACGGCGGAAAAATCATCGAGTACCCGCCCCGGCGCGGCGGCGTGGGCCGCCGAAACCAGCATCGCCGCCAAGCCGGCGACCAGTATGTGAACGAGCCTCATCCCTTTACGCTCCCCACCAGCAGGCCTTGTATGTAGTACCGCTGCAGGCAAAGGAACAGCAGCAGCACCGGCAAAATAGTCAGCACCGAACCGGCCATCATCAGTTCGTTGTCCTGAACGTGCTCGCGCGACAGCGATGCCAGCGCCACCGGCAAGGTGTACAGGTCTTTATCGGTCAGCACAATCAACGGCCACATAAAGTCGTTCCAGGTACCGAGGAAGGTGAAGATGCCCAGCGTGACCAGGATCGGCGTCAGCAGCGGCAGCACGATCACGCGGAAAATACGGAACTCGCCGGCGCCGTCCATGCGCGCCGCCTCCAGCAACGCGTCGGGGATCGTCAACGCGTACTGGCGCACCAGGAAGATGCCGAAGATGCCCGCCATCGCCGGCACCAGCACCGCGCCATAAGTATTGACCAGCCCCAGATACTTCAGCAGCAGGAACAGCGGCAGCATCGCAACCTGGCTCGGAATCACCAGCGCGCCGAGCATGACCTTGAAAATTTGGTCGCGGCCCTGGAACCGCAGCTTGGCGAAGGCATAGCCGGCGCTGACGTTGAACAGCAACGACAACACCGTCGCGGCGCTCGACAACAACAAACTGTTAAGCAGATACCGGCCGATGCCGGCTTGGCCGAATAATTCCCGATAGCTGTGCAGGGTCGCCGCATTCGGCAGCATCGGCAACGGGAACGAACTCGATTCACCGGGCTCCATCAGCGACACCGACAACATCCACACCAGCGGGAACAAGGTCAGCGCGCCGGCGGCCAGCATCACGGCATTGAGCGCCAGCGCGCGCGGCTTCCAGGAGAAGGCGGTCATGCGTCCACTCCCTTGGCAAAGCGCAGTTGCAGCAGCGTGACGCCGAACATGATCGCGAACAGCACGAAGGCCACGGCGGACGCCGCGCCCAGGTTCCACCATTTGAAGCCCTGCTCGTACATGAAATACAAAACGCTGACGGTGCTTTGTACCGGCTCGCCCTGCGTCATCACGTACGGTTCCGCGAACAGCTGGAAGTAGCCGGATATGCTCAGGATACTCACCATCAGCATCGTCGGCCCCAGCATCGGCCAGGTGACAAAGCGGAACTGGCCCCACACGCCGGCGCCATCCAGCCCCGCCGCCTCGTACAAGTCGTCGGGAATGCTCTGCAGGCCGGCCAGGAAAATGATCATGTTGTAGCCGAAGTTTTTCCAGACGGCGAACAGGATAATCGCCGGCATCGCCCAATCGGGATCGTTCAACCAGTCGATCGGTGCCATGCCCAGCTGTTCGATGCCGTGATTGATCATGCCGTAGCGCGTGTGCAGCAGGTAGCGCCAAATCACCGCCACCGCCACCAGCGAGGTCACCACCGGCGCGAAGAACGCGGTGCGGAACAGGCCCTTGAACCAGGTCAGGCGCGAATTGAGCAGCATCGCCGCGCCGAGCGAGGCGGCGATCGACAGCGGCACGCCGACGGCGACGAAATACAGCGTGTTACCCAGCGCCTGCCAGAACAGCGGCGTTTGCAGCAGTTGGGCGTAGTTGCGCAAGCCGACGAAGCGCAGGTTGTCCAGGTTCGCCAGCGCGTAGATATCGAAGTCGGTCAGGCTCATGACCAGCGCGGCCAGCACCGGCAGGAAGAAGAACACGCTGATGACCAGTAGCGCGGGACCGGCAAAGCACCAGGCGGCGTGGCGCGAGTTCATCGGCCCTCCTTCCGCGCCAGCATCCAGCGGCGCTTCTCCAGAATATGGTCGGCCTTCGCATCAAGTTCCACCGCCGCCTGGTCGACCGTCAACTCGCCGTGGGTCACGCGCTGGGCCACCAGCCGCATTTCGGTGGCGATGCGTTCCCACTCGGGCACCTTGGGCGCCGGCCGTACGCGTTCAAGCTGCTGACGGAACGCGTCGGCGTAGACATCGTTGGCAAGGCGCGGCGCGCTCCAGTTGCTGCGGCGCGGCGGCAGATCGCCGGTCAGCTCGTGGAAGCGCGCCGCCGTATCGGTGCGTGACAAGTATTCGATCAACTGCCACGCCTCGCGCGGGTGCTTGGATGCCGCCGACAGCACCAGACTGGAACCGCCGGCGATCGACGCGGCCGGCCCCGAAGGTCCGGGCAAAATCGCCGTCATCCAGTGATCCTGCTGATCGGCCGGCAGCCGGCGTTTGAACTCGCCCATATTCCATGGGCCGGAAATGTAGAACGAGACGTAGCCCATGCCGAATTCATGATAGACGTTGGTGATGCGGTTCATCGGCGCCAGCTTCTGCGCATACATGTCGGCGTACAGCTGAAGGCTGCGGCGGAAGCCGGCGCTGCGAAAATTGCCATAGCGGCCGCCGTCGCGCAGCAGCGGCTCGTCGTTCTGCAGCGCCAATGCCAGCAGCGGCTCGAATTCATCGCTCGGCAGCAGGATCGCGTAGTTGTCCGGCCCCACGCGGCGCTTGATGGCGTTCATCGCCTTCATCCACTCGGCCCAGGTTTGCGGCGGCTTGGTGTAGCCGGCGCGCGCCAGCATGTCACGGCGGTAGAACAGCACGCGGGTGTCGACATACCAGGGCGCGCCCCACAATTTGCCGTCGACGATATTGGTGTCCCAGATACCCGGAAAATAATCGGCCGCTTTCACCAACCGCGAAGCGGCGACCTGCGCGTCCAGCGGCAGCAGCGCGCCCAGCGCCGCGAACTCCGGCACCCACGTATTCCCAAGCTGGAAAATGTCGGGCATGACGTCGCCGGCGAACGCGGTCAACAGCTTTTCGTGCGCGGCGGTCCACGGCAACTGCTGGACTTCGACACGCACGCCGGGGTGGGTGCGCTCGAACTCCGGCATCAGCGCGGTGACGACTTCGCCTTCGCGTCCCATGGCCCAGAATTTCAGCACCACACCCTGCTCCTTGCGGGGCGCGCACGATGCCAGCAGGCCGCAGGCAAGGATCAGCGCCACCACGCGCGTAAAGCTTGGCATCATTGGGCGGGCGCCATCTCGGCCGCCGGTTTGACCGCTTCCGGCTGGCGCAGCCAGCCGCCCGTGAAGCCGGCCCGCTCCAGGCCGAGACGGATCACAGGATGGTTCCGCATCACACGCCACACCAAATCACTGCGGTAGTTTTCCGTCATGGCGATGATCGGCCCCTGGTCGATGCCGAGATAGTCGTTGTCGACCCAGCCCTTGCCCTTGATCGTACGCCCCTGTGAAACGGGAATGTCGTAGTTAAAGCTTGGATTGAAGGCGTCCAGGAAGCCATAGCGGCCATAGATCCAGTCGCCATAGCGGTTCTTCATCTCCAGCACCGCCGGAACGACGATCTCCGGCGCGAACGGCAGCGATGACGCGGCGGCCGTCGGCGCCAGGGTGCAATCGTCGTAGTGCTTCAAGCCGCCGATCCCGCGCGCGGTATAGGTACGGAACGGCAGCTGGGTGCCGCCGTAGTCGAGTGTCTTGTCCACCGGGCCGTCGCTGGCGGTGATGCCCCAGACGTTGGCGCCATACCCTTTGCAACGCAACGGGTTGGCGATCGCGTAGGCCTGCTGCGCATACGTGGCGCGGCGGCTGTTCTCGAAATAGTCGTATCCGCGTTGGCGCATGTACTCGTCGCGGATACCGCGAAAATCGATCCACACATGGCTGTACTGGTGGATGAACAGCGATGGATAGGCAAGATGCTCCTTGCCCCCTTTGCCTTCCAGGCTGTTGGCGTAGGTGCTGGTCCAGGCCTTCCAGGCGTCCGGCCGCACCGGATGCGTGGGCGATCCGAGCGCCAGCACGTAGACCAGCATCGCCTCGTTGTAGCCCTTCCAGTCGTAGCCGATGAAGCCGGACTCCGGATGCCAGCCGAGCGCGATCGAAGGCTTGCGCGCCTGCGCCCAGGTCCAGTCGACCCGCTCATAGATTTCGGCGGACAACTTGCGGATCTCCTTCTCGGCCGGGTCGTCACCATCGAAGTAGGATTGGCAGAACAAGGCGCCGGCCAGGAACAGCGCCGTGTCGACGGTCGACAGCTCGACCTTGTCGTATCGCAGGCCGGTCTTCATATCCAGGAAGTGATAGAAGAAACCCTTGTAGCCGCTGGTGGAGGTACCTTTGGAGTCTCCCTGCGGCGCGTTGCGGAAGAAGCGCAAGGTGGCCAACACGCGGTCGCGCGCCTGCTGGCGCGTGATGTAGCCGCGCTCGACGCCGATCGGATAGGCGGTCAGGCCAAAGCCGACCGCCGCCACGCTGGAGAACGACGGCGTCGGATAGCGGTCGGGCACCAACCCGTTGGACGGATTGGCGGTGTCCCAGAAAAAATCGAAGGTGCGGCGCTGCAGGTCGTCGAACATCGGTGGCAGCGCCGCATCGCGCGCTTGCGCAACACCGGCGCCGGCGAATGCCGCCGAAACGGCAAACGCCAGACTGGCGAAGGCATGCAAGGTACGAGGCTTGAAGAATACGGACATGAACCCGGCCCCCTCAGAACGCGTAGCGCGCGCTGAACTTCAAGGTGCGCATCTGGCCGCCCATCGAGTTCGCCACGCCGAGGTTCTTGTTGTCGCCGCCAAACCGGTTCTGCGGATTACCCGGACCACCGCCCCAGCCGTCATAGCCGCCGTAGTTGATGCTGTTGAATACATTGAGCACGTCCGCGCGCAGCGACACCCGGCCGAAGCGGAACGCGACCTCCTTCGACAGGCCCAGATCCACCTGGTGGAACGCGTCGCCGTCACCCTTGGCCGAGACGCATTGAGTGAAGCCGGTCGAGCAATCGGTGATACGGTATGGCAGGCCGGAACCCAGCGTCACCTTCCCGGACAACATCAGCCCCCACGGCAGCCAGCCGTCGGAGACGCCGGCCACCACCAGCCGGTGGCGTTCGACATCGGTCGACGGATTCCAGGCGGAGGCATAGCGCCCGTAGGTCCAGTTGAAGATCTCGTTGGTCCATTCCTTGTTGGTGGTCTCGCCCCTGCTGTAGGTGTAGGTCGCTCCCAGGCTCCAGGTGGAAGCCTTGCTGTATGGCTTATCCATTTTCAGATACACCGACTCGGTCTTGGCTTGCGAGACGAAATCGCCCAGCACCAGCGTTCCGTAGCCGGGCACGGAGTTGAACATCGGATCGATCGGGCTTGCACCGCCCCAGCCACCGTTGACATCGCGATTGCCGCCGAACCAGTTGAACTGATTGCGCGCATGCGAATTGGTGTAGCCCGCCTCGCCGTTCCACATGCCCAGCGCCTGACGCAGGCCGAAGCTCCACATATCGGTGTAGGCCATCTTGTGATCGTTTTTGATCATCCAGATTTCGCCGCCTGCCTGCGCGTTCTTCTGCGCCTCGTCCAATGCATGGTTGGCGATGGTGCGATCGTACGCCCTGCCCCAACCTGCAAACAGCACCGAGGCGCGGTCTCCCTTGATATCGTAGGACAGTCCAAGGCGCGGCGCCAACGCCTTTTTGAACGCCTTGCGGCTGTTGCCGGTGCTGATGTAATCGCCGATATTGACGCCGCCCTTGGCCAGCGACTGCGCGTAGGTCTGGCCAGCCGGCGCGCCGTCGCGCGGGTCCTGCTTGCCGAACAGGGCAACGCGATCGGCCGGCGTCGCGTAGCTGTCGTTGAGCATATTGTCTTCGTAGTCGTAGCGCATGCCGAGATTAAGCAGCAGCTTCTCGCTGGCTTGCCAGTCGTCCTGGAAGTAGATGCCATACTGGTTGTTGGAGAACTCGACTCCATACGGCGGAACCACCGGCTCGGAGCGGATCAGGTTCGTCAGCCCGGTGACGGTGTCGATCCGTTCGATCCGCCGCTCGACAGCGAAGGCGGTGCCGGACAAATCATAGGTGATGTGCTTGACCTTGAAGCCAGCCTTCATCGTGTGTCCGCTCTTGCCGGTGTAGGTTAAATCGTCCTGGAACAGCAGGCCGCTCTGCTCGCGGAACTGGTTGTTCGGCGAGCCGCCGACAACCAGCACGTCGACCACGTTGATATCCGTATTGCTGGGCGAGACCTGGTACTTGATATAGGGCTTGTTGGCGTTCGAGTGCGGATTCCAGCTGTACTTCTCATAGCCGACGCGCGCCTCGTTGAGAAAATCGTCGTTACTCCACTCATGTTTGAAGTCCAGGCGGTCCTCATTGTTGCTGCGATTGAGGACGTTCTCGGCCACGCTCAGCTTCGCATCCTCCGGAATCATATCGGTCTCGCGGCGCACCCGCGCGGTCGCTTCGACGCGCTGGTTCTTCGCGATCTGCGCGTCGACCTTCAGCAAGAACAAATCCTCCTTGAACTTCGACACGGCGTTGCCCTGCTGTGCCAGCAGCGACGGCACGATGCCGGCGTTGGGCAGCAGGTCGGTGCGCTGGGCGATCACCTGGCGTGGACTGTCGATCTTCTTGCCCTCGTACGCGAAGAAGTAATGCGCGACGTCCTTCTTGATCGGACCGCCCAGCGTCATGCCATACTGGTCCTGCGAGGATTTGGGACGGCCGACGCCCTGCCGCTCCGACTCCTTCTGGAACGGACTCTTGGCGGTGAGGTTGGTGCCGGTGTGGTCCCAGAAGGCGTCGCCATGGAGCTCGTTGCCGCCGGATTTGGTGACGGCTGTGATCGCCGCGCTCGACACCTGGTCGAATTCGGCCTTGTAGTTTTGCGCGATCACCTTGTACTCGGCGATCGCCGACTGCGGGAACGGATTGCCGCGGCTTGTATCGAGGCCGGACACGCCGCCGCGCAGGATATTGTTCTTCTGGCTGACGCCATCGATAAAGACGTTGACGTTGTCCTGGTTCTGCGAGCCCGATTGCAGCTTGACGTTGCCGCTGTTGTCGACGCTGAAGCGCACCCCCGGCGCCAGATCGGCGAAGGACAAAAAGTTACGGGTGACCTGCGGCAGCTTCTCGATCTGCTCGCGCGAGACGGAGGTGCCAACCTCGGAGCCGGCGACATCGCGCCGGGATGCGGAACCGGTGATCACCACCTGCTGCACGCCGCCTTGCAGCGCCAGGTTGACCTGGCTGGTCTGGCCGACGTTGACGGTCACCGGTTCGGATTTCTGGTCGCCGACCTTGATCTGGTAGGTGCCCGGGGCGACGCCGGTCAGCACGTAGCTGCCGTCGGCGCGCGTGATCGTGTTGTAGACGTAGCCGTTCAACTGGTTGGTGGCGGTGACCGGACTGCCGGCCGACGGCGCGGTGCCGTTGGTGACCTGGCCCTGGATGGTCGCGCTGCTTAATTGGGCGTGCGCGAAGGGTGCCGTTAGCAGAGCGGCGGCGAGTGCCGCGGCCATCGCGGACAGACGTAGGGACGGCGTTTGCCGTTGGGTGGTTTTCATGGTTGTCTCCTGTTTTTTGTGTACTTTTTTTTGTGTGTACTACTAAGGCATGAAACTTGGTGCTGCTGGTGCTTCCGGTTAATTCCCTCCCGTCGAAGCGCGCACCACCAGCTCGGCGGCCAGTGTTTGCGCGGTGGCCGGCGTGCTCCCCGGCTGCCCTATTTGGGCGTGCAGGCGCTCCAACGCCTGCACGCCCAAATCGGCAATCGGAACTCGAACGGTCGTCAATGCCGGACTGACGTACCGCGCAATACGAATATCATCAAAGCCAGCCAGCGCGATGTCGCGCGGCAGCTCCATCCCGCGCTGGCGCAACTCCAGCAACGCGCCGATGGCCATCATGTCGTTGGCCGCGAACAGCGCGTCCGGACGATCCGCCGCCAGCGCCAGCGCCTGGCCGACGCGTTGCCCCGACTCCTCGGAGAAATCACCTTCGAATACTTGCGCCACTGCGTGCGGCGCCAGCGCGGCCAATGCCGCGTGGTAGCCGCGCAGTCGCTCCTGCGCTTCGAAGTTACCGGCCGGGCCGGCGAGGAAGGCGATGCGACGGTAGCCCTGCCCCACCAGATGCGCCACCATCGCGTAGGCGCCGCTGTAGTTGTCGAACGAGATGGACGCGTACTGCGTGCCGCCGGCGGCGGTGCTCATCAAGACGATCGGCAGGTCTTCGGGCAGGTTATCGGACAGCAGCGCCGCGTCGACATGGGGCGACATCACCAGCAGGCCGTCCACGCGCCCGCGCATGGCGCGGATCGACAGCGCCACTTCGTCGGCGTCGCCGTGCAGGCTCGATATCATCAAGTGCAGGCCGCGACGGCGCGCGGCGACGTCGATGCCGCGAATGATCTCGGAGAAGAATTCGCCATACAGGTCCGGCAGCAGCACGCCGATGGTGTTGGTGAAGCTGGTGGTCAGGCTACGCGCGCCGACGTGCGGCATGTAGCGCATGCGCTTGACCACCGCCAGGATGTGCTTTCGCGTGTCGTCGGTGATGCTGGCGTGGCCGTTGAGCGCGCGCGAAACCGACGCCACCGACACCCCCGCCTCCTGCGCAACATCCTTGATGGTGATCGCCATGCTTGCTGCCCCTAGCAAATGTAACCGGTTACATTCTCATTAAAAAATATAACCGATTACGCTGATTGAAATGTAACCGGTTACATTGGTGTTTTGAAAAGTCTACCCGCGTTCGCCGCGCACTGTAAAGACTTTTTTATAAGTTTGCCATCGGGCGGGCCACGCGGGCGGCGTAATTTTCGTCGGGCGGATTAGCGCGTGGCGCGTAATCCGCCATGAGCCGTCGGCGGCGCTTGACGGAATACGCCGCGCTAATCCGCCCGATGGGACAGGCCCAGTGCCGGCATCGCGCGCGTCTTCGTTCGCGGGGCCGGGCCGTCGTCGGCCACGATGAAGCGGGCGACGGCCTCGCGCAGGCTTTGCGCCTGGTCGGCCATCGACTGCGCGGCGGCCGTGGCCTGCTCCACCAGCGCGGCGTTTTGCTGGGTCACGGCGTCCATCTGCACGATGGCCTGGTTGACCTGCTCGATGCCGGCGCTTTGCTCGTTCGACGCCGCGACGATCTCGCCGATGATGTGCTGCACCGTCGTCACCGCCTTGACCACATCCTCCATCGTACGCCCCGCCTCGCCGACCAGGCCGGAACCGTCGGCCACGTAGCCGGCCGATGCCTGGATCAAGTCCTTGATCTCCTTGGCCGCCGTGGCGCTGCGCTGGGCCAGCGTGCGCACCTCGCTCGCCACCACCGCGAAGCCGCG
>DATMSN010000014.1:0-2031 GCA_035565375.1 Duganella sp.
TCGACGATGCGCCGCCAGGCCTGCGTTTGCCCGGGCGTGTACAGGCCCGGACAGGCGGGCGTGATGCGGGCGTCGGCCGATACGCAGGTCATCTCGGCGAACACCATCGCCGCTCCGCCCATCGCGCGCGCGCCGAGGTGGGCCAGGTGATAGTCGCCGACGACGCCGTCGACGGCGCTGTATTGCGCCATCGGCGAGACCACGATGCGGTTCTTCAGCACCAGATCGCGCACCTTGAACGGCGTGAACATCGGCGGCACGCTGGTCGACGGCCTCGGATCCGGCGCGGGCAGGCCCGCCCGCTCGAAGGCGCGCGCGGCGAACCAGTCCTCATACCCAGCCACGTAGGCGGCGTCGCGCAGGCGCAGGTTCTCGTGCGACAGGCGCTGGCTGCGGGTCAGCATCGAGTAGGCGAATTGCGGCGCCTCCATCGCGCAATAGCGCTCGACGTTCTCGAACCACTCCATCGAGTTGCGCGCCGCGCTTTGCAGCTTGGCCACCTCCACCACGCGCGCGGCCTGGTAGGCGGCCAGCGCACTGTCCAACTGCGCGGCGTCGGCGTGTTGGCCGAAGCACCGCGCCAGCTCGATCGCGTCCTCCAGCGCCAGCTTGGTGCCCGAGCCGATCGAATAGTGCGCCGAGTGGGCGGCGTCGCCCATCAGCACCACCGGCACCCGCTTGCCGCCGGCCTCGTTCCAGTGCACCCACTGCTCGCAGACGATGCGCGGGAACTTGATCCACATGTTCGCTCCTTGCAGGTGGGGCGAATTGGACATCAGGCCGTGGCCGTCGAGCTGCTCGGCGAACAACTGCTCGCAATACGCGATCGCCCGGTTCTGGCTCATGTCCTCCAGGCCGGCCGCGCGCCACACCGATTCCGGCGTCTCGACGATAAAGGTCGACGTCTCGCCGTCGTACTGGTAGATGTGCGCCTGGAACCAGCCGTGCGCGGTCTGCTTGAACGCGAAGGTGAAGGCGTCGAACTTCTTGCGCGTGCCCAGCCAGACGAAGCGGCACTGGCGCGCCTCGACGCGGGGTTGGTAGCTGTCCGCGTAGCGCGTGCGCGTGCGGCTGTTCAAGCCATCGGAGGCGATCACCAGATCGGCATCGTGGCGCGCGGCGAGCTCCCGGTCGTCCCCCACCTCGGTCTCGAACAGCAACGACACGCCCAATTCCTCGCAGCGCTGCTGCAGGATATTGAGCAGGCGCTTGCGGCCGATGCCGCAAAAACCGTGGCCGCCGGAGGTCACCTTGCCACCCTTGAAAAACACGTCGATGTCGTCCCAGTGATTGAACGATTGCAGGATCTCGCGCGCGGTCGGCTCGTCGGCCTTCATCAGATTGTCCAGCGTCTGGTCGGAAAACACCACGCCCCAACCGAAGGTGTCGTAGGGGCGGTTGCGCTCGACCACGGTGATGCGGTGCGCTGGATTGTGCTTCTTCATCAGAAGACTGAAATACAGGCCGGCGGGGCCGCCGCCTATGCAAACGATGTTCATGGGTTTTCCGTGCGCAGTTTAAAGCGTTGCAGCTTGCCCGTTTCGGTGCGCGGCAGCGACTTGAGGAATCGGATCGAACGAGGATACTTGTAGGGCGCTATCTGCTGCTTGACGAAGTCCTGCAGCTGCGCCGCCAGTTGCGGCGACGGCGCGACCTCCGGCTTGAGCACCACATGCGCTTCGACGATCTGGCCGCGCTCGGCGTCGGCGCGGCCGATCACGCCGCATTCGGCGACGGCGGGATGGCGCAGCAAGGCGTCCTCCACTTCCGGCCCGGCGATGTTGTAGCCGGCCGAGATGATCATGTCGTCGGTGCGCGAGCGGTAGTAAAAATAGCCGTCGGCGTCCATCTCGTAGGCGTCCCCGGTCAGGTTCCAGCCGTCGAGCACATAATCGCGCTGGCGCGCGTCGGCAAGGTAGCGGCAGCCGGTCGGGCCTTTGACGGCCAGCCGGCCGATCACGCCCGGGCCGACCGGCTTGCCGTCTTGATCGAGGATGCAGGCCTGGTAGCCGGGCACCGGCTTGCCGGTGG
>DATMSN010000015.1:0-28199 GCA_035565375.1 Duganella sp.
GAGCAGCAGCAACTGCGGCCGCTTGGCCAGGCTGCGCGCCAGCGCCACGCGCTGCTGCTGGCCGCCGGAGAGCTGGTGCGGCTTGCGCTTGCCGTAGGCGGTCAACTGCACCAGAGCGAGCATCTGCTCCACGCGCGCGGCCACTTGGTCCTTCGGCAGGCCGTCGCGGCGCAGGCCGAAGGCGATGTTGTCCCACACCGACAGGTGCGGGAACAGCGCATACGACTGGAACATCATGTTGATCGGGCGCTGATACGGCGGCACGCTGACGATATCCTTGCCGGCGAGCGTGATCTGCCCCTGGGTCGGCGTCTCGAACCCGGCCAGCATGCGCAGCAGGGTCGATTTGCCGCAGCCCGAGCTGCCCAGCAAGGCGAAGATCTCGCCCTTGTCGATGGCGACCGAGACGTCGTTGACAGCGCGGACACCGTCGAATTCCTTGACCAGATTGCGGATCAGGAGGAAGGGTTCAGCAGCTCGCTCTATGGTCATGTTATAAAAATATAAATGATATTAATAATATATCTGAAGCCGAGGGAGGGGACCTTCGCCGCCGGCCGCCCGATTTTGGGACACGTGATTATAAATGCTCGTCACTTACACATGCAGCAATAAGTGTTCCCGCTCCCACGGGCTGATGACCGTCATGAACTCCTGGTGTTCCAGCTCCTTGATCGCGGTGTAGACGTCGACGAAGCGTTCGCCCAGCACCTCGCGGATGCGGTCCTCGCGGCGCAGCCATTCGAGCGCCTGGGGCAATCCCTGCGGCAGTTCGGACACGTGATCGTAGGCGCTGCCGGTGATCATCGGCGTCGGCTCCAGGCGGTCTACCATGCCGAGGTAACCGCAGGCCAGGGTGACGGCCATCGCCAGATAGGGGTTCGCGTCGGCGCCGATGATGCGGTTTTCCACGCGGCGCTGCTCGACGCCGGAGATCGGGATGCGGAATCCGACGGTGCGGTTGTCGTTCCCCCACTGGACGTTGATCGGCGCGGCCGTGTGGCGCACGATGCGGCGGTACGAATTGACATACGGCGCCATGATCGCCATCACCGCCGGCGTGTAGCGCTGCAACCCGCCGATGTAATGGCGGAAGCTCGCCGACGGCGAACCGTCCGGCGCGCTGAAGATGTTGCGGCCGGTGGCGGCGTCGCTCACGCTCTGGTGCACATGCATCGCCGACCCGGGCTCGTTGGCCATCGGCTTGGCCATGAAGGTGGCGTACATGTCGTGCTTGAGCGCCGCCTCGCGCAAGGTGCGCTTGAAGTAGAAGACGTTGTCGGCCAGCGCCAGCGCGTCGCCGTGCTGGAAGTTCAGGCCCATTTGTCCGGCGCCGGTTTCGTGGATCAAGGTGTCGACGTCCAGGTTCATCAGCGCGCAGTAGTCGTAGATGTCCTCGAACAGCGGATCGAACTCGTTGACGGCGTCGATGCTGTAGACCTGGCGGCTGGTCTCGGCGCGGCCGCTGCGGCCCACCGGCGCCCGCAAAGGCAGGTCGGGATCGATGTTCTTTTCGGTCAGGTAGAACTCGAGCTCCGGACCGACGACCGGCTTCCAGCCGCGCTCCGCGTACAGCTTGAGCACGCGGCGCAGCACGGAACGCGGCGCGAAATCGACCAGCGTGCCGTCGGCGAAGTAGCAGTCGTGGATCACCTGCGCGGTGGGGTCGACCGCCCACGGCACGGTGGTGATGCTGCCGGGGTCCGCGCGCAGGATCATGTCGCGGTCGGTGGAGGAGATGGCGCGGTCGTAGGCCGCGTTCTCGGTCGGGTAGTTGCCGGTGACGGTCATGCCCAGCACCGCCTCGGGAATGCGCATGCCGCGCTCCTGGGTGAACTTCGCGCGCGGCAGGATTTTCCCGCGCGCGACGCCCGTCAAATCGGGCACCAGGCATTCAATTTCAGTGACTCGGTTCTCGTTGAGCCACTGATCCATATCGGCATCGGAGAAGTTTTCACGGATAGACATGTTCGCTCTCTGTCGTCATGATCAAGCGATCGATAGTCTAATTTACCATATTTACAACCTTGCCTCCGCCGCCTCCACCCGGGTTTGCACAAGAATCTTCTTGATTTCAGGGACGCAGGAGCCGCAATTGCCACCGGCCTTGAGGCAGGACGTCACCTGCGCCACGGTTTGCAGGTCCTTCTCGACGATGGCGTTGCAGATCGTGTTGCGGCCCACGCCGAAGCACGAGCACACGGTCGGACCGGTGTCGGCGCCCTTCTCCACCGGCATGCCGACCAGCAGGCCGACGCGGTCGATTTCGCTCAACTGCTCCTTGACGAACAGGCTGGCCAGCCATGCGCGCGACGGCATGTCCTGGCGCGGCGACAGGAAGATGCATTGTTCGATGCGGTCGTTCACCACGTGCACGGCGCGGTACACGCCGGCGGTGCGGTCTTCGTATTCGAGCCAGTCGGCATCCAGATCCTGTACACCCAGCACGCCGCGCGCCCATTGCCCGAAATCGGAAATGGTATTGCGGCCGGCCAGTTCGTAGCGGGCGAATTCGCGGCCCTGGATGCGGGTCCAATGGGCCACGCTCTCCAGATCGACCTCGGTGCGGCTCAGGATGAAGCTGTGCCAGTTGACGCGGAACTGCTCGATGCGCACCGGCGTGTGCTTGAATTCCGGCTCGCCCGACACCGGATCGACCACCGGGTTGACCAGCGCGCCGACGCGCGCGTCGGACGACGTCTGCCCCGACCAGTGGATCGGGATGAACACGGTGCCGCGCGGGATGCCGCCGCCGTGCTGCACGCGCGCCACCATCGCGCCCCATTCGGAGCTCACGCGGGCCAGTTCGCCCTCGCGCACGCCGTGCAGCAGCGCGTCCTGCGGGTGGATGTCGACGAACGATTCGGAGATGTGATCGGCCAGCGTGAACGATTTTCCGGTGCGCGTCATCGTGTGCCACTGGTCGCGCACGCGGCCGGTGTTGAGCGCCAGCGGGAAATCCTCGCTGATGGCGTTGACCGGCGCGCGCGGCGCGGTGGCGATGAAGCGCGCCTTGCCATCGGCGTGGGCGAAGCGTTTGTCGGCGAACAGGCGTTCCTCCACCTCGAGCGCGCCGTCGGCGCCACGGCGCACCGGCCACTGGATCGGCTCCAGGTCGTCGTACTCGCGCTGCTTCATTTGCGCCAGGCCGGACATGTCGAAGGCGCGCGGTACGTCGGCGGCGCTGTTGCGGAAGCCGCTCAGGCGCGCGTGTTCGTCGAACACGCTGTGCGCGCCGGCGAAGTCGAAACCGCTGAATCCCATGCGCTGCGCGAACAGTGCCAGGATTTTCCAGTCCGCCAGTGCCTCACCCGGCGCCGGCAGGAACGGGCGCTGGCGCGAGACGCGGCGCTCGGAATTGGTGACGGTGCCGTCCTTCTCGCCCCAGCCCAGCGCCGGCAGCAGCACGTCGGCGTAGGCGTTGGTGTCGGTGTTCTGCATGATGTCGGTGGCGACCACCAGCTCGCACTTTTCCAGCGCGCGCCGCACCTGGTCGGCGTCCGGCATGCTGACCACCGGGTTGGTGGAGATCACCCACACCGCCTTGACCTTGCCGTCCTCGATCGCCTTGAACAGGTCGACCGCCTTCAGGCCCGGCTTGTCCGCCATCGCCGGCGACTCCCAGAAGGTCTGCACCACCTCGCGGTGGTCGGCGCGGTCCAGGTCCATGTGCGCGGCCAGCATGTTGGCCAGACCGCCCACCTCCCGTCCGCCCATGGCGTTCGGCTGGCCGGTGATCGAGAAAGGCCCCATGCCCGGCTGGCCGATGCGGCCGCCGATCAGGTGGCAGTTGATGATGCTGTTGACCTTGTCGGTGCCGGCCGACGACTGGTTCACGCCCATCGAATAGGCGGTGATGGTCTTGTGCGTGGCCGCGAACAGCTCGTAGAACTCCATCAGCACCGGCAGTTCGATGCGGCAGATCTTCGCCACGACGGCCGGATCGCCGCAATCGGCGTTGGCGGTGGCGAGCGCCGCGTCGAAGCCGTTGGTATGGTCGGCCACGAAGGCCGGATCGACCGCGCCGATGCGGTTCAGATAGCTGAGCAAGCCGTTGAACAGCCAGACGTCGGTGCCCGCCTTCACCGGCAGGTGCAGGTCGGCCAGCTCGCAGGTCGCGGTGCGGCGCGGATCGATGACGACGATCTTCATCTCCGGACGGCTTTCCTTGGCCTTCAGGATGCGCTGGAACAGGATCGGATGACACCACGCGGTGTTGGAGCCGACCAGCACCACCATGTCGGCCAGTTCCAGGTCGTCGTAGCACAGCGGCACCAGGTCCTCGCCGAAGGCGCGCTTGTAGCCGGCCACCGCCGACGACATGCACAGGCGCGAGTTGGTGTCGATATTGGCGCTGCCGATGTAACCCTTCATCAGCTTATTGGCGACGTAGTAGTCCTCGGTCAGCAACTGGCCCGACACGTACAAGGCGACGGCGTCCGGGCCATGCTCGTCGATGATGGCGCGCCAGGTGCCGGCGACCTTGTCCAGCGCAGCGTCCCACGAGACGCGGCGCAGGCCGTCCTCGCCGCGTACCTGTGGATACAACAGGCGGCCGTCAAGGCTGATCGTCTCGCCCAGCGCGGAGCCCTTGACGCACAGGCGCCCCTTGTTCGCCGGGTGCAGCTTGTCGCCGGCGATGGTGACCGTGCCGTCGCCCTTGGGGGTAGCGCTCACACCGCAACCGACGCCGCAATATGCGCAGGTGGTGCGTACTGACAGATGGTCTTGGGACAGGTTCAAAATTCGCTCGCTTAGACTAAAGACTGTGATTATCAGCTGTGACTCACGCGGCCCTGGCGCTGAGCGCCTCGCCGAATAACAGGGTTTGCCGGATCGAGGTGATGTCGGTGTTGTTTTGTATCAGGCCGAAATACCACGGGCCGTCCTTGACGTCGCCGTACAGCACGGCGCCGGTGACGCGATTGTTCTTCAACACCAGCCGCTTGTAGACGCCGCGCCGCGCGTCGCGCAGCACCAGGTCCTCGGAGCCCTCGCCGCCGACGAAATCGCCGACCGAGTACAAGTCTACACCGGTGACCTTCAACCGTGTCGGCGAAGTTTGCTGCACATAGCGGCGCACGCCGGCGCCCGCCAGATGCGCGCCGCAGACGCGGGCCTGGTCCCAGATCGGGGCCACCAGTCCGAACGTCGCGCTGCGGTGCTGCACGCACTCGCCGACCGCGTAGATGCGCGGATCGTAGGTTTGCAGCGTGTCGTCGACGATGATCGCGCGGTCGCAGTGCAGGCCGGCCGACTTGGCCAGTTCGATATTGGGACGCACGCCGGCGGTCATCACCACCAGGTCGGCCGGAATCTCGCTGCCGTCCTTGAAGCGCACCGCCGTGGCGCGGTCGGTGCCGACGATTTCGGCGGTCTGCGCGTTCAGCATGAACGTCAGGCCCTTGTCCTCCAGCGCCTTTTGCAGCAGTTGGGCCGCCGGCTTGTCGAGCTGCTGGTTCATCAGCGCGTCCGTCACGTGGACCACGGTGACCGACATGCCCTGGCGCTGCAGGCCGTTGGCCGCCTCGAGCCCCAGCAGGCCGCCGCCGATGACCACCGCGTGCTTGTGGTTGCGCGCGGCCTCCAGCATCGATTCCACATCCTGGATATCGCGGAAGGCCAGCACGCCCGGCAACTGGTGCCCGGGCACCGGAATGATGAACGGCTTGGAGCCGGTGGCGATCAGCAGGCGGTCGTAACGCACCTCCAGGCCGGAACGGGCGCGCACGATGCGCTTGCGGCGGTCGATATGCTCGACCGGATCGCCGGCGTACAAAGTGATGCCATGCTGGACGTACCACTCACGCGTGTTGAGCATGATGTCGTCCATCGTCTTCTCGCCGGCCAGCACCGGCGACAACAGGATGCGGTTGTAGTTACCATGCGGCTCGGCGCCGAACACGGTGATCTCGTACATGTCCGGATCGAGCTTGTGCAGCTCCTCGACCGTGCGCATGCCGGCCATGCCGTTGCCGATGACGACCAGCGCAGGCTTCGATTCCACGCGCGCCGGGGATTTCATAGGCCTACCCAGACTTTGCCGTCCGCCACGCGGGCCGGATACGTGCCGACCGAGTTGGCCGGCGCTTCCAGGCATTCGCCGGTTTGCAGATCGAAATGCTGTTTGTAGATCGGCGAGGCGACCACGATGCGCTCGCCCAGGCTGCCCACCAGGCCGCGCGACAGCACCGCCGCTTCCGAATTCGGATCGTAGTTATCGATGGCGAACACGCGCGGGCCGCCGTCGTTGACGTGGAAGACGGCGATCTGCGCGTTGTTCAGCAGGGCGCACACGCCGGTGTTGGGCACGATGTCGTCCAGGCTGCAGACGGCGATCCAGTTATCAGTTTGAATATCGCGATGCATTTGTATTCTCCTCAAGCTGCGCTGACGGCGATCGGAATCACGCGTTTGCGCTCTTCCACGGTGGCCGGACGAATCTGGCCGCGTTCCTCCATGAAGACGACGTTGTCGTCGCCCTTCTCGCTGTTGACGAAGGTGCGGAAGCGTTTGCGGGTTTCCGGGTTCTCGACGGCCTCTTTCCACTCGCAAGCGTAGGTGTTGACCACGTGCTGCATGTCGGCTTCCAGGTCGGCGGCGATGCCCAGCTTGTCGTTGACGACGACCTGCTTCAGGTAATCGAGGCCGCCTTCCAGGTTCTCGCGCCAGGTGCTGGTGCGTTGCAGGCGGTCGCCGGTGCGGGTGTAGAACATCAGGAAGCGGTCGATGTACCGGACCAGCGTGGTCTTGTCCAGATCCGTGGCCAGCAGCTCGGCGTGGCGTGGCTTCATGCCGCCGTTGCCGCACACGTAGAGGTTCCAGCCTTTTTCGGTGGCGATGATGCCGACGTCCTTGCCCTGCGCCTCGGCGCATTCGCGGGTGCAGCCGGAGACGCCGAACTTGATCTTGTGCGGCGTGCGCAGGCCCTTGTAGCGGTTTTCCAGCTCGATGGCCAGGCCGATCGAATCGTCGACGCCATAACGGCACCAGGTCGAGCCGACGCAGGATTTGACCGTGCGCAGCGACTTGCCGTAGGCGTGGCCGGATTCGAAGCCGGCGGCGATCAGTTCCTCCCAGATCAGCGGCAGCTGCTCGACGCGGGCGCCGAACAGGTCGACGCGGGCGCCGCCGGTGATCTTGGTGTACAGCTTGTACTTCTTGGCGACCATGCCGACCGCGATCAGGCCATCGGCCGTCACCTCGCCGCCCGGCATACGAGGGACGACCGAGTAAGTGCCGTCCTTCTGGATGTTACCGAGGAAGTAGTCGTTGGTGTCCTGCAGGCTGGCGTGTTCCTTCTTCAGCACGAAGTCGTTCCACACCGACGCCAGGATGCTGGCGGCCAGCGGTTTGCACACGTCGCAACCGAGACCCTTGCCGTGCTTTTCCAGCAGATCGCCGAAGGTCTTGATCTGGCCGACTTTGATCAGGTGGAACATCTCCTGGCGCGAGTAGGCGAAGTGCTCGCACACGTGGTTGTTGACGGCCATGCCGAGCTTTTTCATCTCGGCCTTCATCACCTGCGTCACCAGCGGCACGCAGCCGCCGCACGAGGTGCCGGCGTTGGTGCAGCTTTTCAGATCGCCGATGGTGCAGGCGCCGGCGGCCACCGCCGCGCACAGCGCGCCCTTGGAGACGTCGTTGCACGAGCAGATCTGCGCGCTCTCCGGCAGCGCGTCCACGCCCAGGCCTGGTTTGGCCGCGCCGTCCGATTGCGGCAGGATCAGGAACTCCGGCGATTCCGGCAGTTCGATTTTGTTCAGCATCATTTGCAGCAGCGTGCCGTATTCGGCGGCGTCGCCGACCATCACGGCGCCCTGCAGGTATTTGCCGCAGTCGGAGACGACGATCTTCTTGTAGATCTGTTTGCGCTCGTCGGTGAACTGGTAGGAGCGGCTGCCGGCCACGTTGCCGTGCGGGTCGCCGATACTGGCCACGTCCACGCCCATCAATTTGAGCTTGGTGCTCATGTCGGCGCCGGCGAATTCGCCCGCTTCGCCCAGCATGTGCTTGGCGGCGACGCGCGCCATTTCGTAGCCCGGCGCGACCAGGCCGAAGATCAAGCCGCCCCACAGCGCGCATTCGCCGATGGCGTAGACGTTCGGGTCGGAGGTGACGCAGTTGTTGTTGATCTCGATGCCGCCACGGGGGCCGACGGTCAGGCCGCATTCGCGCGCCAGCATGTCGCGCGGGCGGATACCTGCGGAGAAGACGATCATGTCGGCGTCCAGATGGCCGCCGTCGGCGAACTCCATGCGGTGCGTGCCATCGACGCCGTCGACGATCGCGGTGGTGTTTTTGCCGGTATGGACGGTCACGCCCAGGTCCTCGATTTTACGGCGCAGCACGCGCGCGCCGCCGTCGTCCACCTGCACCGCCATCAGGCGCGGCGAGAATTCGACCACGTGGGTTTCCAGCTTCAGGTCGCGCAGCGCCTTGGCGCATTCAAGGCCCAGCAGGCCGCCGCCGATGACGACGCCGGTCTTCGAGCGCTGGCCGCATTCCATCATCGCCTCCAGATCCTCGATGGTGCGGTAGACGAAGCAGTCCTTGCGGTCCTTGCCCGGCAGCGGCGGCACGAACGGATAGGAACCGGTGGCGATCACCAGCTTGTCGTAAGGGAGCACGTTGCCGTCGCCGGTGGTGACGGTCTTGGCGGCGGTGTCGATGGCGGTGGCGCGGGTGTTCAGGCGCAGCACCATGTCGGAGCGGTCGAAGAAGCCAGGCTTCACCAGCGACAGGTCTTCGGCCGTTTTACCGGAGAAGAATTCCGACAGGTGCACGCGGTCGTAGGCCGGACGCACTTCCTCGCAAAGCACCGTCACCTGCAGGTTGGTGTTGCCGCTTGCGGCCAAGCTTTCCAGGAATTTGTGGCCGACCATGCCGTGGCCGATAACGATGATTTTCATAGCGTGTCCCTTTGAGCTTAAGCTGCCAGTTTGTTGGCGATTGCGGATTCTTCGATGGCTGCGCTGCTGAAGCGCGCGGCCAGTGCGCACAGCGCAGTCGCTGCGACGACGATGCCGAGGATGCTCAGCGTCTGCTGGGTATCGCCCAGGCCCTTCATCAGGAAGCCGGCGGCCACCGCGCCGACGTTGCCGCCGGCACCGATGATGCCGGCCACGCCGCCCAAGGCGCGCTTGTCGACGAACGGCACCACGGCGTAGGTCGCGCCACAAGCCATGTGGGTGAACAGGCCGAAGACCAGCATCGCACCGATCGCCAGCGTGGCGGTACCGGCGTGGGCGAACATCAGCAAGCCGGCGCCTTCGCCCAGCATCAGCACGAACAGCAGCGTGACGCGGTTATTCAGGTTGCCCTTGGCGGCGAATTTGTCCGAGGTCCAGCCACCCAGAGCGCGGGCGAACAGCGCCAGCAGGCCGAAGCTGCCGGCGGCCATGCCGGCCTGGCCCAGGGTCAGTTTGAAGTGGTCGACGTAGTAGATCGCGGCGATGTTGTGGATGAAGATCTCGATGCCGAAGCAGGCGCCGTAGGTGATGAACAGCAGCCATACGCGGTAGTTGGCGGCGGCCAGCTTGAAACTGTCCCAGCCGCCCTTTTTGCCGCCTTCGATGGCGATGCCGGCGGCGCGCAGCTCGCTGTAGTTCCCTTGCGGGCAATCCTGCGTGTAGCGGTAGTAGACGCCGGCCATGATGATCATCAGGATGCCGGGCACGATCAGCGCGGCGCGCCAGCCGAAGCCCTCGCTCACGCCCAGCATGATCATCGCCGTCATCAGCAGCGGCATGACCGCCTGCGCGACGCCGCCGCCGGCGTTGCCCCAGCCCGCGGCGGCCGCGTTGGCGGTGCCGACCACTTTAGGCGCGAACATCACCGACGTATGGTACTGCGTGATGACGAAGCTGGCGCCGGCCGCGCCGATCCCGAGGCGGAAGAACAGGAAGCTCTCGTAGCTTTGCGCGAAGGCGACGCCGATGACCGGGATGGAGCCGAGCAGCAGCAGGCCGGTATAGGCCTTGCGCGGGCCGAAATGGTCGCACAGCGGGCCGACGATCAGCCGCACCAGGATCGTGATGGCGACGGCGGCGATGTTGATGTTGGCGATCTGCGAGACGCTCAGACCGAATTCGCCTTTAATCACCGGCATCAGCGGCGCGCAGGCGAACCATGCGAAGAAGCAGACGAAGAACGCCATCCAGGTCAGGTGGAATGCCCGCATCTGCGGCGTCGAGATCGAGAAGAGCTTGATACTGGTAGCTTTGCTGGCCATTTTTTTATCCCGTTCAGAAAACAAAAAGGCGTCCGCGCAACCAAGGTGTTAGAAACCAGGTTGGGCGGACGCCGTTGTCCTGCCGGTCCTTCGTTGGACCGGCCGTGTGTATTTGGGAGGGATCGCCATTGATCCCCTGCTCCTTGTAATGCAAGAGGCGTGCCAATGGCTGGTGGAGGGCTGCTACAGAGGGAGAATGCGGGTTTGAGGTTTCAGTGAAGAAATTACAAGCTTATCCCGGTGCGATGTTGCGGTGCACGATGCACGCTCACGGTGCGCGATGGCGGTGCGTTGTGCAAAGAACAAACCCGGGAAGCCGATGCTGCCTGCGGCGTGCGCGTCACATGCGGGGGTCAAGTCTGACATTCGGACAGGAGCACATCCCTAAAAGCCGCGATACGGTCAAGCCCGTGTCCGAATGTCAGACTTGACCCCCGGGGTTTTAGCCGGCGGCGGCCAGCGCGGCGGCGACCATTTCGTCGATTTCGCCGCTGATGCTGGACAGGACGCCCGCCACCACCGAGAACTCCACGCCGGCCGCCCCGGCGCGCGCGGCGACGATGCGCGCGTTGAAGGCCACCATCCGCGCCTGCCGGTTGATGGTCTCGATATCGGTGATCACCCCGCGCAGCTGCTTGCGCACCAGCCGCGCGTTCTGCTTGGCCTGCTCCTCGTAGATGCCGGTGATCTGGTTCAGTATCCCCAGGGTCGGCGTGGTGATGCGCACCAGTTCCGCCAGCAGCTCGGCCGCCTGCGCCGAGCCCCGCGCGATCGCGTTCAAGGTGCGTTCGCCCAGGTCGGCGAAGGCGACGATCCGGCGGTCGCCGTCCATCTTGCCGAAGTAGGCTTCCCGCAACTCCGGACAGAACACGCCCGGCAGCCCGTCCGCCTCGCTCAGGAGCGACTTGTGGGCGCCGCGGAACAGCGCCAGCGCCTCCTGCGCGGTGGCCGCGCCTTCCTCCTGCCCCTGCGACGCCAGCAGCGCGTACAACACGATGCGCTGCGACGTGAACCGGCGCCGCCCCGACAGGTTGATCAAGGCGCTGAATACCTCGCCGGTCAGCGCCTTGTTAACGGTGCCGGCCGGCGCCAGCGCGGGCGTGGACATGTCCATTACGCCGCTTCCTTCGCGGGATGCGCCTGTTTGCGGTACAGGAACTCCAACACCGCCGTGCGGTACTCGGTGTAGCGCGCGTCCTGCGCCAGCGCCACGCGGTCGCGCGGACGCTCCAGCCGCACGTCGACGATTTCGCCGATGGTGGCGGCCGGACCGTTGGTCATCATGACAATCCGGTCCGACAGCAGCACCGCCTCGTCGACATCGTGCGTGACCATCACCACGGTGGACTTGGTGGCGGCGACGATCTTGAGCAGCTCGTCCTGCAAATGGGCGCGGGTCAGCGCGTCGAGGGCGCCGAACGGTTCGTCCATCAGCAGCACTTTCGGCTCCATCGCCAGCGCACGGGCGATACCGACGCGCTGCTTCATGCCGCCCGAGATCTCGTGCGGACGCTTGGTTTCGGCGGCCGTCAGGCCCACCAGCGCGAGCGCCTGCATGGTGCGCTCGCGCAGTCGCGCCTTCGATTCGGTCTTGCCGAACACCCGCTCGACGCCAAGGTGGATGTTTTCATAACAGGTCAGCCAGGGCAGCAACGAGTGGTTCTGGAACACCACCGAGCGCTCCGGCGACGGCCCGGCGATCTCGCGGTTGGCGCACAGCAGCACGCCGTCGGTGGGCTTGAGCAGCCCGGCGATCAGGTTGAGCAGAGTCGATTTGCCGCAGCCCGAGTGCCCTATCAGGGTGATGAATTCACCCTTGCGCACCGTCAGATCGATTTCACGCAGCGCGTGGAACACGCCTTTTTTGGTGTGGAAGACCATCTCCACGCCTTCGACATCGATGAATTTTGGATCGTCCATGACCGTGCTCCTTAGTTGGATACTTGTTCGTAGGTGAATGCCCGGGCCAGCGCCATCAGCGCCTGCTCCAGCAGCAGACCGACAAAACCAATCGCCACGATCGCGATGATGATGTGCGGGACGTTCAAATTGTTCCACTCGTCCCAGACCCAGAAGCCGATGCCGACGCCGCCGGTCAGCATCTCCGCCGCGACGATCACCAGCCACGCGGTGCCGATCGACAGGCGCACGCCCGTCAGGATGTACGGCAGCGCCGACGGCAGCAGGATCTTGGTCAGCACCTTCCACTCCGACAGATTGAGCACGCGCGCCACGTTCATGTAATCCTGCGGAACGCGCTGCACGCCGACTGCGGTGTTGATGATCATCGGCCAGATCGAGCAGATGAAGATCGACCAGATCGCGGCCGGATTGGCCGACTGGAACACCAGCAGGCCGATAGGCAGCCAGGCCAGCGGCGACACCGGCTTGAGCAGGCTGATAATAGGGCTGAACATATTGCCGATGAACTGCACGCGGCCGATCAAGAATCCCAGCGGGATGCCCACCAGCGCCGCCAGGCCGAAGCCGATGGCCACCCGCTGCAGGGACGCCAGCAGGTTCCAGCCGATGCCCTGGTCGTTCGGGCTGTTGCGGTAGAACGGATCGGAGAACAGCTTGATCGCCTCCTGCAAGGTCACCAGCGGTGTCGGGAAGGAGGTGTTTTTCACGGTGATGATCTGCCACACCAGCACCAGCAGCGCGGCGCCCAGCAACGGGGCGACGATCTTCAGAGCGGTGGCGGAGACCTGCTTGCGCGCCCGCGCGGTAGAATTGGCGGCGAGCGGACGGCGTGGACGGCGCGCCGGTTTGGTGTCGACTGCCGCCGTTACCGGCGCGGCGCTATCGGGTTTGAGCATGGCGTTCATGGCGTTCCTCTATCTGGCTAGGGAAGAAATCAGGCTTTGATCTTGAACGAGGCGGCGTAAGCTTTCGGGTCCTTGCCGTCCCACACCGAGCCGTCCATCAGCTTCGACGTGCGCAGCGGGCTTTTCGGAATCGGCGTCTTGGTCATCGTCGCCGCCTCCTTGTACAAGTCGATCTGGTTGACCGAGGTGGCCACGGCCAGGTAGTTCGGATCTTCCTTCATCAGGCCCCAGCGGCGGTGCTGCGTCATGAACCACATGCCGTCCGACAGGTAAGGGAAGTTCACCAGGCCGTCGTTGTAGAACTTCATGTGGTTCTGGTCGTCCCAGGTCTTGCCCAGGCCATTCTGGTAGCGGCCCATGATGCGCTGGTCGATCGCGTCCTTGCTGGTGTTGACGTAGGATTTGTCGGCGATAACCTCGGCCATCTTGTTCTTGTTGGCCAGCGAGGCGTCGATCCATTTGCTCGCCTCGAGGATGGCGGCCATCATCGCGCGGCAGGTGTTCGGGTTCTTCCTGGCGAATTCCAGCGTGGAGCCCAGCACCTTCTCGGGATGGTCCTTCCAGATGTCCTGGGTGGTGGTGGCGGTGATGCCGATGCCATCCATGATGGCGCGGTGGCCCCAAGGCTCGCCCACGCAGAAGCCGTCCATGTTACCGACCCGCATATTGGCCACCATTTGCGGCGGCGGCACGGTGATGACCTTGGCGTCCTTCATTGGGTTGATGCCGTTGGCGGCCAGCCAGTAGTACAGCCACATGGCGTGGGTGCCGGTCGGGAAGGTCTGGGCGAAGGTGTACTCGCGCTTTTCGGAGTTCATCAGCTTCGCCAGCGAGGCGCCGTCGACGGCGCCCTTGTCGGCCAGCTTTTTCGACAGCGTGATCGCCTGGCCATTGTTGTTGAGGCCCATGAGCGCCGCCATGTCCTTCTTCTGGCCGCCGATGCCCATCTGGACGCCGTACAGCAGGCCATACAGCACATGGGCCGCATCGAGGTCGCCGTTGGCCAGCTTGTCGCGCACGCCGGCCCACGAGGCCTCTTTGCTGAGCACGAACTTGACGCCGTACTTCTTGTCGAAGCCCAGCACCGAGGCCATGACCACCGACGCGCAATCGGTCAGTGGAATAAAGCCGATCTTGATTTCCTCCTTCTCCGGCTTGTCCGAACCCGCCGCCCACACGCCACCCGTCGATAAACCCAACATGCTTCCTCCCGCTACTAGACCTGCACCATGAATCACTTTTTGAATAACCGCTCTGCGCGAGACATTAACGTCGCTGGCGGCTGGTGGCAAGGCGGAATCTGCTGGTAGCTTCTTATCGTTCATGACTATCCCTCTGTAGACAGTAAAACCGTTCGGACAAAAAAAACGCCTACCCCGCATGAACGCATTCATGTTCGGTAGACGTCGTTGTCTGGCGTGCCCCACCGCCGTTGGCGGGGCTCATCGGCGCATCATTGCGCTTGCCTACAGGCTATGCAATGTCCGTGCCAGCATTGTTTACAGAGGGGGCAAAAGAAAGCGGCATCGGCCGGCGCACCGCCAAATGGCTGGCGCGCGGCGCAAAAAGCGCACCGGCGGTGCGCATCGCATCATTTTGGACGGAGAATAAAATAAAGTGCTAACGCGGCGCGATCAGCCGAGCAAATCCTCGACATCGAGGATGCGCTGGGCGACCTCGGAGAGCTTGAGGTTTTTACTCATCGCCATGGTGCGCAGCTTTTGGTAGGCCTGCTCCTCGGTGAAGCGCTGGCGCTCCATCAGCAAGCCCTTGGCGCGTTCGATGACCTTGCGCTCGGCCAGCTTGCTCTTGGTGTCGGACAGCTCGTCGAGCAGCTTCTGCTCGCGTTTAAAGCGCGCCAGCGCCACCTGCAGCACCGGTTTGATGCGCTCGCCCTGCAGGCCGGCCACGATATAGGCCGACACGCCGGCCGCCATGGCCGCCTCCATGCTCTCGGTGTCCTCGCTCTCGGTGAACATGACGATGGGGCGGCGCTCGTCGCGGGTGGCGATGACGATGTGTTCGAGGACGTCGCGCGCGTCCGATTCGGCGTCGACGATGATCATGTCGGGCTGCAGCTGGGCGATCCGCTCGGGCAGGTACATGTCCGGCGGCAGCGAGGCGACGATGTCGTAGCCCGCCTCCAGCAGGCCGATACGCAGCACCCGGGCCCGTTCGACCTGGGCGCGCAGCGCCTCATCATCCTCGTCGCCGGCGTGGATGATGGCGTTGACAACCACGATACGTAAATTACGCATGGTCATACCAAACCGATAATTTTGATGTGCATGGGCAGATTCTAAGGCACAAAGGCCAAATCCTGCCAGCCCTCAAATTACCGCTGCATGCCCCAGCGCTCGACGGTGACGCTTTCCAGTGGACGGAATACGACGTTTTCGACCAGCAGTCCGATGAGGATCACGGCGGCCAGCCCCGCGAACACCTTGTCGGTGTAGAGCTCATTGCGGTTCTGGAAAATGTACCATCCCAGGCCTCCCTGCCCGCCGGTGGTGCCGAATACCAGCTCGGCGGCGATCAAGGTGCGCCAGGCGAAAGCCCAGCCGATCTTGAGCCCCGACAGGATGGACGGCAGCGCGGCCGGCACCAGGATGTGCAACACCAGGCGCAGGCCACTCAAGCCGTAATTGCGGCCGGCCATGCGCAGCGTTTCGGGCACGCCCTGGAAACCGGCATAGGCGCCCAGCGCCAGCGGCCACAGCACCGCGTGCACGATGACGAAGATCAGGCTGCCCTTGCCCAGGCCGAACCACAGCAGCGCCAGCGGCAGCAGCGCGATAGCCGGCAACGGGTTGAACATCGACGTCAAGGTCTCCAGCAGGTCGCGGCCGACGCGCGTGGACGCGGCCAGCGCCGTCAGCACGAAGGCGGCGGCGACGCCGGCCACATACCCTTGCAGCAGAACGGCCAGCGAGATGCGCACGCGCTCCAGCAGCTCGCCGCTGGCGACGCCGTTGACGAAGGCTTGCGCCGTCTGCACGAAGCCCGGCAGCAGCAGGTCGTTGTCCTGCCAGCGGGCGACGCCTTCCCACAGCACCGCCAGCAGAATCAGAATAAAGCTCTTACGCAGCCATGCCTGTCGCCAGAGGCGCCGGGCAAGCGGCAGCGGCGGCGGGATGGCGACGGCGCGCGGTGCGGCCGTGTCGGTGACGCAGACGTATTCCTGTCGCACCGGCGGATCGAGGACGAGGCTCATGACACGCGGCTCCGCTCAAGCGTGGTGCCGGCGGCGGGCGCGCTCGCCGGCACCGCATCGGGATGGCCCTGGGCGGGGGCGCCGAACAGCAGCCCGTGGATAAGCCGCGTCGCCGCCTGGAAGTCGGCGCCGCCGGCGCTGTCCAGGCCAAACTGGTGGCTGTTCAACTCGGCCCTGACCTGCCCCGGGTGCGGCGACAGCAGCAAGATGCGATTGCCCACCACCAGCGCCTCCTCGATCGAATGGGTGACGAACAGCAGCGTGAAGCGCAGCTCTTCCCACAGCCGTCCCAGCTCCTCCTGCATATTGCGGCGCGTGAGCGCGTCCAGCGCGGCGAAGGGCTCGTCCATCAGCAGGATCTCCGGCTGCATCGCCAGCGCGCGCGCGATCGCCACGCGCTGCTTCATGCCGCCGGACAGCGTGTGCGGATGGGCGTCCTCGAATCCGCCCAGCCCCGCCTTGGCGATCCAGTGCATCGCGCGCTCCTCGGCGTGATGACGCCGCAAACGCTTCGTCATCAGCAGCGGGAACATGACGTTTTCCTTCACCGTCTTCCACGGCGGCAACTGGTCGAACTCCTGGAACACGACGATGCGGTCCGGCCCCGGCCCGTCGATCCGCTTGCCGTCGATGCTGATGCTGCCGGAGGCGGGTTTGATGAACCCTGCCGCCGCCTTCAGCAGCGACGACTTGCCGCAGCCCGAAGGCCCTAGCAGCACAAAACGGTCGCCGCGATAGACGTTGAAGCTGACATTGTGCGTGGCGCGCGTGGCGCCGTACTCCAGGCTCACGCCATCGGCGATCAGCAGCGGCGCGATGCCGGTGTTGGGACGAACCACTTGGAATGCCATGATGTCACCCGCCTTTCGTGATGACCGGATCGTCAAAGAAGTAATCGCGCCAGCTGATGGGCTTCTTCTTGATCGCGCCCACGCGGTGCAGGAACTGCGACAGGCCGAAGGTGTTCTGCGGCTCGACGCTGAAGCGCACCTCGGGGTTCTTGAAAATCTTCAGCAGCAGATCGCGATCGACCTTGCTCTTCGAGACTCGGATGTAGGCATCGGCCGCGCCTTCCGGATTGGCGCTCGCGTACTTTGCCGCCTCGGCCAGCGCGCCGGTGAACGCGCGATAAGTCTTCGGATTCCCGGTGCGGAATTTCTCGGTCGCGTACAACACAGTGGCCGAACTCGGGCCGCCCAGCACATCGTAGGAATTGAGGATGATGTGCGCGTTGGGATTGCCGGCCAGTTCCTGGTCCTGATACGGCGGGCTGCCGAAGTGGCCGTTGATCTCCGTACCGCCGGCGATGACGGCGGCCGCCGCGTCCGGGTGCGGCAAGGTCTGGGTGAACTTGTCGAGCCGCGCGAACTCCTTGTCGCCCCACTGCTTGGCCGCCGCGTACTGCAAAATGCGCGACTGCACCGAGACCGTGACGGCGGGCAGGCCGATGCGGTCCTTCGCGGTCAAATCGGCGATCGTCTTCACCTTGGGGTTGGTGCTAACCAGGTAATAAGGGAAGCTGCCCAGCGACGCCACGCCTTTGACATTCTGCCTGCCGGCAGTGCGGTCCCAGATCGTCAGCAGCGGGCCGACGCCGGCGCCGGCGATATCGATCGCGCCGGACAGCAGCGCGTCGTTGACGGCGGCGCCGCCCGATAGCTGCTTCCACTCGACCTTGACGTCGACGCCGTGCTTCTTGCCTTCCTTCTCGATCAGTTGCTGGTCCTGCGCAACGTTGAGCAGCAAGTAGACCACGCCGAACTGCTGGGCAATGCGGATAGTGCCCTCCGCCCGCGCGCTCGATGCGGCGCCAAGGCTCAGGACAAGGGTGGATGCGATGGCGGCTGCCAGTGCGCGGGGAATAAGTCTGGACATCGGATTCCTTAATATATGTTGAGATATCAGAAAGGCGCGTCGCCCTCTATGGTGGTGCGATAGAGCTTGCGGCGCAGATGGTCCGGCGTACCGCCTGCCAGGTGCATCAGCGAGCGGTTGTCCCAGAATACCAGATCATGCGGCGCCCACCGGTGGCGGTAAATGTGCGCGGGCAGCACGCTGTGCGCGAACAGCTCTGCCAGCAGCGCGCGGCTTTCGTCCTCCGGAACGCCGACGATGCGGGTAGTGAAATGCTCGCTGACGAACAGCGCCTTGCGGCCGGTTTCGGGATGCGTGCGCACCACCGGATGCGTCACTGGTTTGACCTCGTCGATCTGCGCCTGCGTCAACGCCGGGCGGAACGGACTGCGGCGGCGCAGTTCATCGTACTGGGTCAGATAGCTATGTTCGGCGCGCGCGTCCCGCACCGCGTGGCGCAGCGCGGCGGGCAAGGTGTCCCACGCCAGATGCATATTGGCGAACAGCGTGTCGCCGCCCTCCGCCGGCAGCTCCTGCGCGTGCAGCAGCGAGCCGAGGCTGGGCTTCTCCTTGTACGACAGGTCGGAGTGCCAGAAGTGGCCGGCGTCGCCAAGACCGATCGGCTGGCCGTCCTCGATGATGTTGGAGATGACCAGCACCTCCGGATGCGACGGCAGCCGATATCCATATGCGGTTAGCGCTAGACGACAGAAAGAACGGCGGGATCCCCGGAGCGCCAGACGTTATCGACCGTATTGCGCGTGATGACCCAGACGTCGCCGGTTCTTGCCAGCTCGACATCGTAACGGTTCTTCATCAGATAATGGCGCGTGTGATCGTCCCATGGGATATGCTGCGCTTCCACGAGTGCATCCAGGCGCGCCCTGTCACCGTCGATGGTCACACGCGGGTTGGTCACGGAGTGCGTGGTATCCAGTGTCGCGAGAGAGGCCGTAAGGGCCGCGACGATAAAGTCCCGCCCCTCGATGACCGGATATTCGAACCCGGCTTTCGCGCCAGCCGGGCCGAAGTCCAACACGGCGTTTTCCGCGAGCGAGGACGACAAAAGGCTCTTGTCGCGAAGATCGATGCCGGCGGCAAAACGATAGAGGGTGTCGACGACCGCAAGTCGGTCCGCGGCGTCGTTGATGGGGGTTGGTGACATGGTCATAAGTATTTCCCTTGCTGTTCCGGAGGCTTGCGAGGTGAAGCCATCCCCGGCGTTGGCGCCCTTGCGAGCGCGATTGTTGTGCTCTGTGATCGTTACTCGAGATCGGCGTCGATGCGTTCGATAAGACCGTCGGCGTCGGCCTGGATCTTGAGAGACCCGATCTCATGGCCAAAGTCGCCGGTGAAATCGACGCGCGCGATGGCCGCGAAATCGTCCAGTCGCTCCAGCGACAGAAGCTTGCTGGCGGTTTTATAGCCAACGAAGAAGCGCTCGAGGTAAAGGCGAATTCCATCTGTGCCGACGAAGGCCTCCCCAACCGACACGTCTTCGATGACCGCATCGGACTGGAAGAGGGCCAGCACGCCGTCGACGTCGAAGGCGTTGGCGGTCCGGATGAATGTATCGACGAGCTTTTTCATGGGTGCTCCTCAGGCGTCGACGATGGTGGTGTCGGCGATGGTCTCGGCAAAGCCGTTGCCGAACAGCGTCGCAGGAGTCTGGAAGCCGGGACGATGCTCGCCGGCCAGGACGCGCCGGCCCGCCTCGGCGGCGGCGGTCGCCGTGAACGTGTAGCCGTTGACCGTATCGAGGACCGATCGGACGATATCGCCGTCGGCACCGGTGACCTCGACGACGGCCCGATACCGATTGGCCAGCCGTTCCTGCTCACTCGGTCCGTCCGGCAGCGCCGACAGATCACCTTGTGGAAATCCGTCTCCCGTCACGTGGACGAACGCCTCGATGTCGGCAACGCCCGTCGACCGCCAGATCGTGATGAGATCGGGAAGCGTCACCTGAAAACAGTCGACGGGCCCCTTGCCGAAGTCAAGTTTCCGGATCGTTCCGGCGGGCCGGGCGACGAGCGTCCCGTCGGCGCGCGCCAGCGTTTCGGCGGTGACGCTTCCCATTGCGCTGACGGCCGAGCCTCGCGACAGCCCGCCGGCGACATGCATGGCCACCCTGATGCGCGAGGGATTGTTCGTTCTCGCCACGGCGTGCCCGGCAAGGCAACCGAGCATCGCGACACTGCCACCGCTGCCCGGCAGCAGCATCACCCCCGCCGCCGCCGCCTCGGCGTCGAGCGCTTCGGCCAGGCGGTAGCCGTCAAGTTCGGCGGCGACGTCGAGATAATGCACGCCGTTGCGGATGCCGGCCCGCATCAGGACAGCGGCGGTCCTGGTGAACGGACCCGCGCAGTTGAGGAGGACGCCGACGCCGCCCAGCGACCTGTCGATCGCAGCGATGTCTTCGAGCGCGAAGACCCGATACTCCACACCGAGGCTTGCGGCGAGCGATATGAGCGCCGCCTCGTTGCGTCCCGCGACGATAAGCGGCGTACCGGCTGCCGCCGCGCGCTCCGCCGCCAGGCGGCCGGTGTAGCCGGTCGCACCATAAATCATGAGTATTTTCATGTCAGTGCTGCCATTCCTTGTAGACGAATTCCAGGCTGTAGCCGTCCGGGTCGCGAACCTGTGCCGCGTAATAGCGCGGGTCGTAGTGAAGCTGCGGTCCGGGCGGATGGATTTCGGTGGCACCTGCGGCCATTGCCGCCGCGAAGGCCGCGTCGACCGCGCGCTTGTCATTCGCGATGAAGCCCACGTGGGCGGCGCGGCCTTCCACCGTGCCTTCGCGCAGCCAGAAGAACACGCGACCGTTCGCGCCAAACCCCTTCAGATCGGGGTGGCCGGCGGGGCCTTGCCGGCCGTCGTAGTCCAGCACATGGGTGATGCCGAGCGGCGCGAGCGCCTGCTCGTAAAATGCAATCGAGCGATCGATGTCGCTGACGGAGATGAAGATATGGTCGAGCATGGTGTTCCCTCCTCTATTTAGATGACGTAGCCGCCCGCCACTTCGATGTTCTGGGCGTTGATCCAGCGGTTCTCCTCGGACAGCAGGCTGGCGATGACGCCACCGACCTCTTCCGGCTCACCGACCCGGCCGAGCGCCGTCTGATCCGCGAGCATGGCCTCGAACTCATCGGTCAATCCACCGCCCAGCTCTGTGCGGATCGCGCCCGGAGCGATCGAGTTCGCCCTGATTCGGCGCTCGCCGAACTCCTTGGCCATGTAGCGCGTGAGGACCTCCAGCCCGCCCTTGAACGCGGCATACGGCGCGACGCCCGCGGTGGCGACGCGGCTCGTCGCGCTGGTGACGTTGACCACGTGGCCGCCGCCTTCGATGAGCGGCAGCAGCGCCTGGGTCAGGAAGAATGGCCCCTTCAGGTGGACGTTGAACAAGCCGTCGAACTGCTCCTCGGTGACATCGGGGATCGGCGCGTACAACCCGTAACCGGCGTTGTTGACAAGGAAGTCGAAGGTCTCCCTGCCCCAGATGGCGTTGAGCTGTGCGGACACCGCTTTGCGGAAATCGGGAAATGATCGACTGTTACCGACATCGAGCTTCAGGGCCACCGCCTTCCCGCCCATCCCGGCGATTGCCGTCACCACCTCCGCCGCCTTTTCCGGATTACTGTTGTAGGTGACGACCACGCCCATTCCGCGCTTGGCGCACTCGAGTGCCGTGCTGGCCCCGAGGCCCCGGCTGCTTCCGGTCACGATGACAATCTTCATTGCGTTTCTCCTGTGAGTCTGGTGGCAATGATGATACGGCTGTCGACTGCGGCGCACCCACCGGATCCTCCTCAAAGCTTGCCTATTTCTGCTTTCGCGTTGCATACCCCGGGGGCCTCTGTTAGTGTCTGACCATGGAACAGCAAATGCAAGAACTGAGGCGACTGGCCGCCCGGGCCGAGAACCGGCGCACGGAAACCGGCATCCCGCGCGTCGCCATGGTCCAGGGCGAGATCCCCGAGCATCTGCTGGCCGCCGTCTACGATCCGATGATCAACCTGATCCTGACGGGATCGAAGACGATGACGGTCGGGGAGCGGACCTTCCACTACGACCCGGCGACCTATTTCGTCATGTCCGTGGGGCTTCCGGCCGTCGGGGCCGTCCATCCCGCCGCGACAGGCGAACCGTATCTGGCGGTCAGCCTGACACTCGACCCCGCGATTGTCGCGGCGCTGATCCGCGACTTGCCGGTGGAGGTCTGCCGCGCGCTGTCCGGTTCGGGATTCTCGGTCGCGCCGGTCAACGACGAGCTGCTCGACGCCTGGATTCGCATGCTCCGGCTAATCGACCGGCCGGACGAGATCGCGGTGCTCGCGCCCGCCTACGAACGCGAGATATTGTTCCGCGTGCTTCAGGGGCCGCTCGGCTGGATGCTGCGCGACGTCGCTTCGCCGGACACGGCGCTTTCGCGTATCGGTGTCGCCATCGACTGGATACGTCGCAACTTTACCGAACAGATCAGGGTGGAGGCGCTGGCTGAGATGGCGGCGCTGAGCGTGTCGGCATTCCATCGCCATTTCAAAGCGGTGACGGCGCTGAGCCCGTTGCAGTATCAGAAGCGCATCCGTTTGCTACACGCGCGGTCACAACTGATCTCCGGCCAGGGCAGCGCGACGTCGATCGCGTTCAGCGTCGGCTACGAAAGCCCGAACCAGTTCAGCCGGGAATATGCCCGCCTGTTCGGCCTGCCGCCTTCCAAAGACCTGGTGAACGCCACGCGGGCGCTTCGGGACGCGTAGCGAGCGCGCCGAACCCGGCGACCTGGCATCGCGTCCAGGTCATCCCACCCAACCCGGATGCCTTTCCGGGAAATCTAGGCTTATCTGATATCGATATTCGGATTGCAGCTTAGGTACGTTGACCTACCACACTTGACTGGCCGCAAGAAGGATGGAGACATCGATGGACAATGCCGTGTGGCAATAGGCAGAATCGATGTTCAGCCTGCTTCGGATATTCGGTAATTCCGCCATGCGGCAGTAGCCGATTGAACAACATGATCGGCAGTTATCAATCCATCAGCGCGCGCCGCCTCATTTCCCCGGTTTGCGCTGCTTTGATCACCCTAGGGTAGCTGCTCATCATGGCCGATCTGAATAACCTGGCGTCGCCGAACCCGGTGCTTGTTGAACAGCACAACCGCCTCGTCAAACTAACCACGCCACTCGGCGAGGATATCCTTCTACCGCAACGCGTGCTGGCCCATGAGCGTCTGGGCCGAGGCTACGAGTACTGGCTCGATTGTCTTTCGGTAATCCACGATATCGAACTTAAAAAACTGATTGCGCAGCCTGTCACGTTATGGGTACGGCAGGAAGATCGAGAGTATCTGCCCGTCCATGGGTATGCGCATACCATGAAACGCCTGGGCTGCGACGGCCAGCTGACGTTCTACCAGATCGCATTCGCACCGTGGCTGCACTTCCTGAAATTCCGAAAGGACGCCAGGATCTGGCAAGACAAAGCCGCTGACGACATTCTTCGCGACGTCTTTAACGTCCATCCGCAGGCGCAGGGGAATTTCCGCTTCGATGTGAGGGAGCCGGCGCTCCCGCGGTCGTACTGCACGCAGTACGAGACTGACTGGCATTTCGTACAACGGCTAATGGAAGAAGAAGGCTGGTACAGCTATCACGAGCAACAGCCCGACGGCTCCGGGCATGTGCTGGTGATTACCGATACCGCGTTCGAGCTCAAGCCTATCGCTCAGGAACAAATTCATTTTCACGCTGGAAGCACCGAAGACGAATTAAACAAGATCACGCATTGGAGCGCGGACCGTAGCTTGGCGCCCAGTCAACTCACCACCAGAACGGACGATTACAAAGCGCCGAACGTGTCCAAGCAGAGCAATATCACCGTTCGCGCGGAGCATGGTGATTTGCCTGTCCAGTTGGAAGTCTATGAATACACCGGCGCCTATACCTACTCAAAACAGGAGCACGGCGACAGACTGGCGCGCTTAAAGGTGGAGCAATGGGAGTCGAGCATGAAACGGTACTCCGCCATTTCCGGTGTGCGTTCTCTGCCAGTGGGCGGCTGGTTCACGTTCGAAGACCATCGGGTGCGTGAACCTGATGCACCCGAGGACCGCCAGTTCCTGGTCATCGCGGTGGAATGGTGTATCGAAAATAATTTACCAATGTCGACCACGGTGAAGAATTTCCCCGGTAGCCTCTTAGTGCAGTTGAATGCGGCTAAAGCCTCCATGGGGCGTGACATGGCGCACGGCCAGGCCTCGCCGGGTAAATTGGCGGGCAACAAGCATACCGGCCATTGTTTCAACCGCATGGAAGTCCAGCGCCGCAAAGTACCGTTCCGTAGTCCGTTCGAACACACCAAACCCACTTTGCATCCGCAGACCGCCGTGGTGGTCGGCCCGGCGGATGAAGAGATATATACCGATCACCTCAACCGCGTCAAAGTCCAGTTTCGCTGGGACCGGCAAAATCCCGGCGACGAGCGCGCCTCGTGCTGGGTGCGTGTCAGCTATCCCAACGCCGGTCAAGGCTGGGGCGGCGTCAGCGTGCCGCGCGTCGGGCAGGAGGTCATCGTCACTTTTCTCGATGGCGATGCGGACCGGCCGGTCATTACCGGGCGCCTGTACAACGAAGATCAGGCGCCCCAATGGCATACGGACGGCAGGCTGTCGGGCTATAAGTCCAAGGAATACAAAGGCAGCGGTTTCAATCAACTGGTGCTTGACGACACAACCACGCAAAACAGGGCCCATCTGTATAGCACCAGCGCTCATGCGCAGCTGAACCTCGGCTATCTGGTCAGCCAACAAGGCAACAAACGCGGTGGTTTCTATGGCTCGGGGTTTGCGCTCAGCACCGATGATTTCGGTGCGGTCGTCACGCACAAAGGGCTGTACCTGAGCACCTTTGGCCGCCCCGGACCGCAGGGCACCCAGCTCGATGCGAATGAAGCCACCACGCAACTTCAAGCGGGCGCGTCGCTGACCAAAAGCCTATCCGATACCGCCTCGAAAGCGGGCGCGGAAGCGCTGGTCGGCCAGGACGCGCTCAATCACTTCATCGATGCCACCCAGGACCGGTACGAAGGCGACGGGCAAGACGGCGCTAACCGGTTCAAGGAGCCGATATTGCTGGCGGCGTCAGCGGCCGGTATTGGCTTGGCCAGCACCAAAGGCACGCATGTGCACGCGGGTGCCGAAGTGACGCTGTCGTCGGGCACGGATACCAACGTCGCGGTAGGCAAAAGCCTGCTTGCCAGCGTCGCCGAAAAAATCAGCCTGTTCGCCTTCAATGCCGGCATCAAACTATTTGCCGCCAAGGGCAAAGTTGAAGTGCAGGCGCAAAGCGACGACCTCGATCTGATCGCCGAAAAAGTGGTGCGCCTGTTATCGACGACTTCACGGATTGAAATCCATGCCAAAGACGAGGTGATGATCTCCGCCGGCGGCTCATTTATCAAGATCAACGGCTCCGGCATTACCAACGGGACGCCCGGCGCCTGGACCGCCCAAGCGTCGATGCACACCATGCCGGGACCGGCGAACAAGTCCTACGTGATGCCGCATGTGGCCAAACCGGAGCTACAGAAGACCGATGTGGAGTTCCGCCATCTCACCGATTGGGGAGCCCCGTTGGCAGGTGCCGCATACAAAGCCACATTGAGCGACGGCAGCGTGCGCAAGGGCATGCTCGACGCGCTCGGCGTTGCCCGCCTCAGCGACGTGCCGCCGGGAGTCGGCGCGAAGATTGAATATGACTACAAGCCATTGCAGGCAAGTTCCACCGTCAGTACCGAGTTGGATGACGATGTGCACGAACTGCTGAACTGGACACCTCGCGGCGCGAAAAAAGAAGGTCAGGCATGACCAAGCAACCGGACGAAAGCGGTATTCTGGACGACGCGTGGGAGCAGGTCGTCGGCGGCATGGACTGGCTCAAGTCCGTGTTCTTTGGCGAGTTTGCCGACAATCGTCCGCTGTCGGCCGTCATCGCCGATATGCTGGTGAGCTTTCTGCCTGGCGTAGTCATCGTCACCAGCGCCCGCGACGCGGTCGCGGTCATTCTGCGGCTGGCCAACCATCCGGAGAAGCGCGAAGACCTGATGGAGTGGGTGTTATTGTGCGCCTGCCTGATCGTCATCGCGTTGCCACTGGCGATGGCTGCGGGCGGTTTGGCGGCGGCGGGCATCGGTGCCATTGTCGGCGGCATCGCCGGCTCGGAGTTGGGCGCGGCGCTGCGTGCGGTCATGCTGCTGTTGATCAAGGAGGCGTCAAAGCTGGTGGAACTGGTACGCTTCCTGCAAAAGTTCATCAAGGGAGACATCTTAAAGTTTTTGCACGCGGTTAAATTTGCGCAGTACGAGAAGGCCCTGATTCAGGCGCTGAGTAAAATCAGCGGTAAGCTCCTAGAGATCGTCAAGTCGCTGCGGGTTCACTTGGAAAGTCTGCGGTACTTCGATAGCGTCAAGGCCACCATTGCCAAACTTGTCGAGTGGGAAAAGAAGTTTTACGCGGTACAGCAGGACGCGCTGAAACAAATCCCGAAGGCGCTTGTCGAACTCGATGCCCGACTGGGGAAGGTGTTGGCGCAAACCGCGCCGAAGGAAGCGCACACTGTTTCCGCTGGCGTCCAGGCGGACAAAAAGGTGGCAGCGGTCCCGGCAACGCAGCGGGTCAGGGATACACCGGGCAGGGTGCTGGCCAAGGTGGAGGATACGGCTCTGGCGCCTGATACCAAGCCGAAGCCAGCCGCCAAACCCAAGCCAAAAGTTGCTGCAGAACCGGTTCCTGATCCGCCGTTAAAAGATAGCCCTGATCCGGTTAAGGCGCCTGATGATGCGGCCAATACGAAGAAACAGGCAGTAGCTGATGCAGCTGCGGCGGCCGATCGAGAACGCATCACTCAATTGTCGCAAGACGCCCGCGAAGCAGAAAGAAAGGGCGACAACTTACTTGCAAAGGCAAAAATTAAGGAGGCTCAAGATATATTGCGTCCACATCTGCCGAAAGAACCAGGAGACAATTGGGATGAAGTGGTTAAAAGATTGGACGTTTCATCCCCAAAAGACGGCGCGGTTTTTTGGTCAGGAACCGCTCACCAAGCGAAGACCACCGGTCAGAAGGATGCTGCGAGGGTATTTTCTGAGAAAATCGGCGGCGTCACGTTGGAAACCACTCCAGGTGGTCGAATTATTGATGGCTGGGAGGATTTGGAGAAATTCGCTTGGAATGAAAAGAAAGGGCCTCCACCTTGGGCCAGCGAGCTATGGGAAGAGGTTTCGGAACAGTACGCAGATGGCGTTTCAGGGATAGTCAATGTAGTTCAAACCCCAAACAAGTTATGGGATCCAGAAACCATATGGCATAGACGCGAAAAGCCGATGCTTTTAGAATTTTTAGAAGAAGGAAAGGTGAGCGCGATCAATATGCACTTGGTTGACCTTAGCGCAGGAACACACAATTTATCTAATAAATACATTGATCAACTATTGGAATTTGACCAAACACCATGAGCACATACCAAAATTTTCTAGACTTTTTCGAAATGCATAACAAAGAACGTCTAGATGGACTAAATGAGATTTACTTCAGTGAAATGACTGAAGACGAACGAAAAAAAGCATTTAATTATCTTCTAAAAATGGTTCAAGAGGGGGCTACCGCAGAAATCGTACGCGGACTATTTATCGCTGATCCAAAGCATGCGTCTATTGTCATCAAAGAGCTATTGGAGAATAAAAAGCTTCATGGAGAAGCAGAACTTACCGCCGCATTTAATCTCTACCGCATAGATTCCGACCCATCGCTGATTCCAATATTTATAAAAGCAATGTCAAACGCGCAAAAACGCCTCCGCGCAGACGCCGCTTATTACGCCCCCACTGATATTTTTTGTCCAGAACTCATCGCGGCACTCGAAGGCATGATACGGACGGAAACTTACAAACTTGCCTCTATCAATGCAGTCAACAAACTTCTTAAATTCTATGGAATTACTCGGGAACTAGTTGAGAAAGAGGAATTTTCCCGACTTTATAAAAAACTTAGAAGTGAAAATCCAATAGA
>DATMSN010000016.1:0-3270 GCA_035565375.1 Duganella sp.
CACGCGCGAGGCCTCGGGGTGGAAGGTCGACGAACCGACGCCGATCAGCGCGGCCGCCGCCAGCAGCGCCGCGAAGCTGGCGGCGACCGACATCAGCAGCACGCCGACCAAGGTCGCGCACATCCCCAGCGGCAGCAGGAAGGGCATCGGCTTGCGGTCGGTGTACAACCCGATCCACGGTTGCAGCAGCGAGGCGGTGCACTGGAAGATCAGCGTGATCAGGCCGACCTGCGTGAAGCTCAGGCCGAACTGCGCCTTCAGCATCGGGTAGATCGACGGCAGCATGGCCTGCGTCAGGTCGTTGAGCAGATGCACCAGCGCCACCGCGCCCAGGATGCGCATGACGGTTTGGCCGTGCGGCCGGCTGGCCGATGTGGGAGGCGCCGCGCCGGCGGCGGAAGCGGTAACTGTGGAGGTCATGAGGGAGCCTTGAGTGTCGAAGGGTTCAGTGTATGATGGCTCCGGCAACCATATATTCCATCTTTCGTCGAATAAGTGACAAACCTGCGTGACGATGTCCAAGCCTCCGTTCCCCGGCCGCAGCAGCGACCACCGCGACTACCAGCGCGTGCCGCGCGTGGTCACCGCCATGGCGCGCGACGCCGGGCATGGCGTCTCGGCCGAGCCGCACAGCCATGAACGCGCGCAGCTGCTGTACGCCACCGAAGGCCTGATGCGCGTGCAGACCGGATCCGGCGTGTGGATACTGCCGCCGCGCCGCGCGCTGATGATACCGCCGGGCGTGGTGCACCACTGGACCTCGATCGGCAAGGTGACGATGCGCACCATCTACATCGAGGCCGGCGCGGCGACCGCGTTCGGCGGGGACTGCCGGGTGATCGAAGTGAGCCCGCTGCTGCGCGAGCTGATACTGGCGCTGCTGGCCGAGCCGGTGGAGTATCCGCTGCCGGGGCGCGGCGGGCATCTGGCGATGCTGATTCTGTCGGAGCTGGCGGCGGCGCAAACGGTGCCGATGGCGATCCCCTGGCCGCGCGACCGCCGCCTGCTGGCGGTATGTTCGGCCATCATCGACGATCCGGGCCGCGCGCGCACGATCGAGGACTGGGCCGCCGATGTCGGCGCCAGCGCGCGCACGCTGATACGGTTGTTCCCGAAGGAGACCGGCCTGCATTACCGGCAGTGGGTGCGGCAGGTGCACCTGGCCGAGGCGTTCGGCCGGCTGGCGCGCGGACAGGGCGTGGGCGAGATCGCGGCGGCGCTGGGCTACGCCAGCCCCAGCGCCTTCAGCGCCATGTTCCGCCGCATCCTCGGCCAGACGCCGCAGCACTACCTGTCCGAATGGCGCGCCACCGACGTACGCCCAAAAGATGGATAATACAACACGATGTTGATAGAAAAGGATGATCGATGCGGAAGTTAATCGCGGAGCTGCGAAGGCTATATTTGCTCAACGACCGGCGCTACGACGACGCCGGCCTGGAGAAGCATCTGCGCGGCGAGCACACCATGCGCGTCGATCTGGCCGGCGATGGCCTAGCGCGGGCGCTGGTGATCGAGTTCCGCCGGCTGCCCAACGACGGCCACTGGAGCCAGTTGTGCGAGACCGCCAACGCGCTGCAAACGGAGCTGGGCCTGCCCGCGCCGGCGGTGAGCGTGTCGGGCGGCGACAGCTACGGCCTGTGGCTATCGCTGGAAACGCCGGCGCCGGCCGCGCAGCTGCGACAGCTCAAGGCCTTGCTGCATCAGGCTTACTTCGCGCAGCAGGACATCGATCTGGATCACACCTCGGTCGAGCTGCCGCCATGCCTGCATCAAGCCGGCGGCCTGTGGGCGGCGTTCATCAATCCGGGCATGGGGGCGTCGTTCGCCGACGATCTGGGTCTGGACATGCCGCCGCCGGTCGGCGCGCAAACGTCGTTCCTGGAGGGGCTGCGCGGCATCACCGAAAAGGAGTTGGCGCACGCGCTGGAGGTGCTTGGAAATCGCCTTGGCGCCGGCGCCGAAACGCCGCGGACATTGACACCGGCACCAACACCGGCGGGACAGGTCGCGCCGGCCGGCCTGCTGTTGAAGGACGCCACCATCGAGGATATCGCGCGGCATCTGCATGAACGGAACATCGAACCGACGTTCCGCTTTCTTAAATAGACCTACCGCACCGCCAGCGACACGCTCGGCGGGAACTGCGGCGCGCGCCGGTGCAGCGTGGCCTGCTCGTACGAGTAGGCCATGCGGATCAGCGCCGCGTCGCTGAAGGCGGCGCCGACGAACGACAGCCCGACCGGCAAGCCATGCACGTACCCGGCCGGCACCGTGATGTGCGGATAGCCCGCCACCGCCGCCGGCGACGAGAAGCTGCCGCTGAAATGGTCGCCGTTGATGAAGTCCGTCAGCCACGCCGGGCCGCCGGTCGGCGCCACCAGCGCGTCCAGTTGATGCTCGCGCATTACGCGGTCGATGCCTTCGGCGCGCGCGTAGCGGTGGTTGTTGGCCAGCGCCTCGCGGTAGGCCGGCGTCTCCAGCCCGGCCTTTTGCTGCGCGCGCTCCAGATACTCCTGGCCGAAATACCGCAGCTCGCGCTGGTGGTGCTGCTGATTGAAGGCGATGACGTCGGCCATGTTGGTCACCGACGCGGTGGGCGCGTACTCTTTCAGATACGCGGCCAGGTCGGCCTTGAACTCGTACAGCAGCACCTCGGTCTCGGTGTCGCCGTACTTGTTGACGTTCGGGACCTCCGTGTCGACCAGCACCGCGCCCTGCGCCCGCAGCTCGGCCAGCGCTTTTTCGATGACCGCGTCGAGTTCGTCGTTCTCGCCGAAGAAGTTGCGCGCCACGCCGATGCGCGCGCCTTGCAGCCCGCCCGTGCGCAGCGCCGCCAGGTAGTCGCCGCCCTTGCCCGCCCCTTCCTGCGTGATCGGATCTTTCGGATCTGCGCCCGTCATCGCCGCCAGCATCAGCGCGGCGTCGGCGACGCTGCGCGCCATCGGGCCGGCCGTGTCCTGCGACCGGGCGATCGGAATGATGCCGCTGCGGCTGACCAGCCCCAGGGTCGGCTTGATGCCCACCAGCCCGCAGATCGATGCCGGCGAGACGATCGAGCCATCGGTCTCGGTGCCCACGGCCAAGGTGGCCAGGCCGGCGGCGATGGCGGCGCCGGAGCCGGAGCTCGAGCCGCTGCAGTTGCGGTCGAGCGAATACGGGTTCAATGTCAGTCCGCCACGGCCGCTCCAGCCGCTGACCGAATGGGTCGAGCGCATATTGGCCCACTCGCTCAGATTGGTCTTGCCGATGATGACGGCGCCGGCCGCG
>DATMSN010000017.1:0-6229 GCA_035565375.1 Duganella sp.
GGCCAGCCGGTCGGCATCGGCGCGGCCCCACAGCAGGTCGATGTCGGCCCGCTGATCGGTCAGCGCATGCAGCGGCGTCGCCAGAAAAGCGCCGGCCGCGCCGGGCTTGAAGCGCACCGCCACCGTACGCACCGGACGGTGGCTGGCCACGAGGATGGCGCTGCTCATCATGCCGACAGCAAATGCGGACTGTCCGGCATCCTGCCAAAGAATATCCACGCAATTGTCCGGCAATACCCGATACGCCTGCCCGCCCCCCGGCGCGCTTGCCGCCCACATGCATGCGACATGCGCGGCAAGCGCCGGATGGGAAGGGTATTCGTGGTAATACATCTGCAAGCTCCAGATCCTTTCATACATGTCGATCTAGTCGACAAGTCGCTCAAAAACGTTTAAAAAAACCGAGGAAATCGACACGTTACTCCGACGTGATGAATACATCAACCTATTGCTACTGTGTCAACTCCGCTAGAAGCGCTTCATTGATAAAGTATTTTTCGCGTCCGATCTGCCTCTGGTGCAACACGCCTATTGTCGCCAGTGTTTGCAGATAACCGGACGCTGTCTGTCGCTTGGCGATATTTGCATCCACCAGGAATTGAATTTTGGTGTACGGGTGACGGAAGACCGTTTCAATCAAGTCTTTGCTGTAGATGCCTGGGGCCTTCAACTGTACCTTTTCACGGACCGTTTCCATCAGCGCGAGGATCCGTTTAACTTGGTGGAAGGTCTGCTGCGCCGTGCTTTCTACAGCGCGCAACATGTACAACACCCAGTTTTCCCAGTCCTGCTGCTCGGTCACCTTTTGCAAGCTCAGGTAGTACTCCCGCTTATTGGCAATGATGTACCGCGATAGGAACAGCACCGGAAGATCCATCAGCCCCGTTTGTACAAGATAAAGCAAGTTCAGGATGCGTCCAGTGCGCCCGTTGCCATCGGGGAAAGGATGAATCGCCTCGAACTGGTAGTGCATCACTGCCATTTTGATCAGGGGATCAATCCCATCCTCGGCATGAACGAAGCGCTCAAGATCGGACAGCTTGTTGCGGATGATGTTGTCACCGACCGGCGGCGTGTAGACGACATTGCCTATTTCATCTTTCAGCGCGGTGCCGGGGGTGGCACGGATGCCGATGTCCGACTGCTTGATCAGTTGCGCGATCTCAATAAAAAGATTGGTCGTCAAAGGCCGCTCGGTCAGGGCCGCAAAACCGTGCTGCAGCGCCTGCCGGTAGCGCAGCACTTCCTTGGTATGCGGATCGGTCTTGCCACTTGCATCGGCTTCAGCGCGGTACAGTTCGTCGTTAGTCGTGACGATGTTCTCGATCTCCGATGATAGTCGTGCTTCCTGGAGCGTGATGCTGTTGATTAGCATGCGTTGATTCGGAATTTGGCCCGCAAGGCCACGAAGGTTGGCTAGCGCGCGGTTTGCGCCAATGGCCTGCTTCAGCACGGCCTTTGTTTCCAAGTCTTGGGCCGGAGGCAACAGCGGCAGGTCGTTGTAGGGCTGATTGCGGGCAAAAGCCATTGGCGGCCTCTCTCAAGGTAACAACAACAGCATCTTATCCCATGTCTGGCATCAGTAAAATTGCAGTATGTCGGATGAACGGCCTGCCGGTGGTGCCGCCCCGCCGCATTGCTGCACCTCCTCGCCGAGCCCGGCCGCTCATTCGGGGCATGAACCGGTATAATGTCCGGTTCATATTCCTTTTTGGCCGGGCCACGCCGGCCGCACACCACCATGCAAGATAAATATAGTCCCGCCGACGTAGAACAAGCCGCGCAATCCCACTGGAAGGCCATCGACGCCTATAAAGCCGTCGAGCACGACCCGCGTTTCCCGAAGGGGAAGTATTACGCCTGCTCGATGCTGCCTTACCCGTCGGGCAAGCTGCACATGGGCCACGTCCGCAACTATACGATCAACGACGTGATGTACCGCTACCTGCGCATGAACGGCTACAACGTGCTGATGCCGATGGGCTGGGACGCGTTCGGCATGCCGGCGGAAAACGCGGCGATGGCCAACAACGTGCCGCCGGCGCAGTGGACCTATTCGAACATCGCCCACATGCGCGAGCAGATGGAGTCGATGGGCCTGGCGATCGACTGGTCGCGCGAGATGACCGCGTGCAAGCCGGAATACTATAAGTGGAACCAGTGGATGTTCCTGAAGATGCTCGAGAAAGGCATCATCTACAAGAAGACCGGCACCGTGAACTGGGACCCGATCGACCAGACCGTGCTGGCCAACGAGCAGGTCATCGACGGTCGCGGCTGGCGTTCGGGCGCGCTGATCGAAAAGCGCGAGATCCCGATGTACTACGCCCGCATCACCGACTATGCCGACGAGCTGCTCGAACACGTCGACAGCAAGCTGCCGGGCTGGCCGGAGCGCGTGCGCACCATGCAGGCCAACTGGATCGGCAAATCGACCGGCGTGCGCTTCGCCTTCCCGCACCAGATCAAGGATGCCGACGGCCAGTTGATCCAGGACGGCAAAATGTACGTCTTCACCACCCGCCCGGACACGATCATGGGCGTGACCTTCTGCGCCGTGGCGGCCGAGCATCCGCTGGCGATCCACGCCGCGCAGACCAACCCTGAACTGGCCGCCTTCAACGCCGAGTGCAAACTCGGTTCCGTGATCGAGGCCGACATGGCGACGATGGAGAAGAAGGGCATGCCGACCGGCCTGTTCGTCACCCATCCGCTGACCGGCGAGCAGGTCGAGGTCTGGGTCGGCAACTACGTGCTGATCACCTACGGCGACGGCGCCGTCATGGGCGTACCGGCGCACGACGAGCGCGATTTCGCCTTCGCCAAAAAATACAACCTGCCGATCAAGCAGGTGATCAAGGCCGAAGGCCAGGAATTCTCGACCGACGCATGGCAGGAATGGTACGGCGACAAGGCCGTCTCCATCGTCACCAACTCGGGCAAGTACGACGGCTTGACCTATGCCGACGCGGTCGACGCGGTGGCCGCCGACATGGCCGCCAAGGGCCTGGGCGAGAAGAAGATCACCTTCCGCCTGCGCGACTGGGGCATCTCGCGCCAGCGCTACTGGGGCACGCCTATCCCGATGATCAACTGCGCCGATTGCGGCTCGGTGCCGGTGCCGGAAAAGGACTTGCCGGTGGTGCTGCCGGAGGACTGCGTGCCGGACGGCAGCGGTAATCCGCTCAATAAATACGAAGCCTTCCTCAAGTGCGACTGCCCGCAGTGCGGCAAGCCGGCGCGCCGCGAGACCGACACCATGGACACCTTCGTCGATTCGTCGTGGTACTACATGCGCTATACGTCGCCGGGCGCGAACGAGGCCATGGTCGATGAGCGCAACGATTACTGGATGCCGATGGACCAGTACATCGGCGGCATCGAGCACGCCGTGCTGCACCTGCTGTACGCGCGCTTCTGGACCAAGGTGATGCGCGACTTCGGCATCGTCAAGTTCGACGAGCCGTTCACCAACCTGCTCACGCAAGGGATGGTGCTCAACGAAACCTACTTCCGCGAAGACGACGCCGGCAAGAAGACCTGGTTCAATCCGGCCGACGTCGAAGTGGCGCTGGACGACAAGGGCCGCCCGCAAGGCGCCGTGTCCAAGGACGACGGTCAGCCGGTGCAGATCGGCGGCACCGAGAAGATGTCGAAGTCGAAGAACAACGGCATCGACCCGGCCGCGCAGATCGGCCAGTACGGCGCCGACACCGCGCGCCTGTTCACGATGTTCGCCTCGCCGCCGGAGCAGACGCTGGAATGGTCGGGCAGCGGTGTCGAAGGCGCCAACCGCTTCCTGCGCCGCGTGTGGGCGTTCGGCTACGCGCAGGCTACGCGCATCGAATCGGCGCTGAACGCCGCGCCGGCGCCGGTCGCCACCGAGCCGCAGAAAACCCTGCGCCGCGAATTGCACAAGATCCTGCAGCAGGCCGATTATGACCTCAAGCGCATCCAGTACAACACCGTCGTCTCGGCCTGCATGAAGATGCTCAACACGATCGAATCGGCCAAGCTTGACGACAGCGCCGAATCGAACGCGCTGGTGGCCGAAGGCTTCTCGATCTTCCTGCGCCTGCTCAACCCCGTGGCGCCGCACATCACCCACGTGCTGTGGGAGGAGCTGGGCTACGGCAAGGCGCACGGCGACATCCTCAACGTCGAGTGGCCGCAGGTCGACCCGGCGGCGCTGGAGCAGGCCGAGATCGAGATGATGATCCAGGTGAACGGCAAGCTGCGCGGCAGCGTGGTGGTCGCCAAGGGCGCCGACAAGGCCACCATCGAAGCGGCGGCGCTGGCCAGCGAAGGAGTACAGAAATTCATCGAGGGCACGCCGAAGAAGATCATCGTCGTGCCGGGCAAATTGATCAACATCGTCGTATAACGGGTGGATATCGGATGACTAACATGGCAAGCAGGTCCCGGTTGTTCCAGCGCGCGCGCGCCCACGCGCTGGGTTACGCACGTGTATGTGGCGTCGTGCTGGCGTTGTCGCTGACGCTGTCGGCGTGCGGCTTCCACCTGCGCGGCGACGGCGGCCATTACACGCTGCCGTTCCCGACGATGTACGTGGGATTGCCGGAGTCGTCGCCGCTGGCGGTCGATTTGAAGCGCAACATCAACGCCAACGGCAGCACCACCGTCGTCAAAACCGCCAAGGAGGCCGAGGGCATCGTCGAGGTGATCTCCAATCCGGAACACACCAAGAGCAAAACCATCCTGTCGCTGAACAGCAATGGTCGCGTGCGCCAGTACCTGCTCTCGTACAGCATCGTGTTCCGCGTGTTGAACAAGCAGGGCGTCGAGCTGCTGGGGCCAACGGCCATCGCGCTGAGCCGGCCGATCGACTTTAACGAAACCCAGCTGCTGGCCAAGGAGCAGGAAGAGGCGCTGCTGTACAAGGATATGCAGACCGACCTGGTACAGCAGATGATGCGCCGTATCGCCGCCATTAAAATGACGCGCATGTCGGTGCCGGCGTCGACGCCCGCTTCAACGCCGAATCCGGCGCCGACCCAATCGGCACCGGCCGTGCCGATCCTGTAAGGGCACGTTTATGCAATTGCGGTTGGAAGCGCTGGACGGGCATTTGGCGAAGCCGCTGTCCCAGTTGTACGTCATCGCCAGCGACGAGCATCTGCTGGCGCTGGAGGCTGCCGACAAGATCCGCCGCGCCGCGCGCGCGCAGGGTTATTCGGAGCGCGACGTGCTGACTGTCGAGCGCAGCTTCAAGTGGGGCGAGCTGCTGGCGGCCAACCAGGCGCTGTCGCTGTTCGGCGATAAGAAGCTGATCGAGCTGCGCATCCCCACCGGAAAACCCGGCAAGGACGGCGGCGCGGCGCTGCAGAACTACGTCAAGGACCTGAGCCCGGACAACCTGACGCTGATCACGCTGCCCAAGCTCGATTGGCAGACGCAGAAGGCGGCCTGGGTGGCCGCGCTGCAGCAGGCGGCGGTGTATATCGACATCGCGCAGATCGAACGGGCGCAGTTGCCCAACTGGATAGGCCAGCGGCTCGCCGCGCAAGGGCAAAGCGCGGACCGCCAGAGCATCGACTTCATCGCCGACCGCGTCGAGGGCAATCTGCTGGCGGCGCACCAGGAGATCCAGAAGCTGGCCCTGCTGCACGAGCCGGGCAGGCTGACCTACGAGCAGGTGCACGACGCGGTGCTCAACGTGGCGCGCTACGACGTGTTCAAGCTGAGCGAGGCGATGCTGGCGGGCGATCCGGCGCGGCTGGTGCGCATGCTCGAGGGCCTCAAGGGCGAGGGCGAGGCGCTGCCGCTGGTGCTGTGGGCGGTGTCGGAGGAGATCCGCACGCTGTTGAAACTGAAGTCGGGCATGGCGCAGGGCCGGCCGCTCGGCGCGCTGCTCAAGGAATACCGCATCTGGGGGCCGAAAGAGCGCATGATGGACCCGGCGCTGCGCCGCATTTCGCTGCCGACCTTGGAGGCGGCGATGAAGGACGCGGCGCAGGTGGACAAGATGATCAAGGGCCTGCGCGCCAAGGCGCACAACGGCGACGCCTGGGACGCCATGCTGCAGTTGGGATTGAAAGTGGCGCGCGGATGACGTTCGCCGTCTAACAATGGAATGAACATGGATATCAAGCACTACATGGAACAACTGGGCCAACAGGCGCGCAAGGCATCGCGCGCGATGGCCCGCGCCGACAGCGCCACCCGCAACCGCGCGCTGACGCTGATCGCCGACGCCATCGAGCGCGAC
>DATMSN010000018.1:0-5171 GCA_035565375.1 Duganella sp.
GCTGGTGCACCGCCCGGCGCTGGTGCTGGCCGACGAGCCGACCGGCAACCTCGATCCGGACACCGCCCACGGCATCCTCACCTTGCTGCGCCGCGAAATCAAGTCGACCGGCGCCTGCGCGATCATGGTGACCCATTCTCACATCGCGGCCGGGATGACAGACAAAGTCCTACAACTATCTAAAAGCTGCATACAAGAAACAACAATCGTCAACCCGTTTAAGCAATAAACAAGATAATTCATTTGTTAAACCCTGCAATTTTTGTCGCAAAGTAGTATTATCTAAAATAACTTGCATGGTTATCAAGAATGTTGAGTCGCGTACTACATTCAGATCAAAAATGTGGGCGCTAGCCTTGCTGGGAAACGTCTTTTTTTCACGTTTGAGCAAAGGAGGAGCAAATCATGAACGTACGGCAAAAAAAGCTGGAACTGATCGAAGCCATGAATCGTGCTCGGGCACTGGAACCTTCCAGTTTCGTCCCGAACAAGTTGCTTGATACTTTGATCGAAAAAATGAACTTAAAAAACGACGCGGAATTGTGCCGAGTTTTGGAAGTGCAACCTCCCATCATCAGCAAAATCCGACACCGGAAGTTGGCAGTTGGAGCCACGATTTTGCTGCGTATGCATGAGAAGTCAGATATCAGCATACGGGAATTGAAAGATCTGTCGACCGCTTCAATGCATTGAACAGCTCAGCTGATCTTGCCATGCCAGGCGCCGGCATGCGGTACCGGCGCCCAATTAATGCACCAATGCGTCAGCCCAAACCCCGCTGAACGCAGCATTAACCCTCCCGAGTCCCCCTCCCCCATCAAAAAAATTCCGGATGCCGCTTTAACAGCAGCGCCTCGAAGTCGTTTACGGCCGTGAAGTTCGGCACCTTGGGCGCGATGCGGCGTCCGATATCCCAGCTGCGCCACGCGCGCGGGCTGTCGCCGGTCAACAGCAGCAAATCCCCCAGATCCTTGTACGCGCCGCCCAGCACCGGATTGGCTTCCAAGACTTCGCCGAACAGCTGCAGGCTTTCGTTGCGCTGCCCGAGTCGCAGGCGGTTGTTCGCCTCCAGCAGCTTGAGGACGTAGGCCTTGCGCGGCGCCTGCTTGCGCAGCTCCACCAGCGTCTTGACCGCGCCCTCGTACTCCTCCTTGTTCTTCGGGCTGACGGCCGCCATCATCAGCCCCACCGACGGCTCCTCGCGCATCTTTTGCAGCTGCTCCGGTGTGAACGGCAGCATGGTCGCGCCGCTGGCCAGCACGCATTCGGTACGGCCCAGCATCGTGTCGAGCGGCTGGTCGTCGCGATAATCGGCCACGGTGTCGCAGGGATGGGCGGCGCGCATGGCGGCCAGCTGCTCCGGCGTCAGCGCCGCCATCCGGTCGAGCATGATATCGAGCTCGCCGCCCTGCGCCACGCGCGGCGTGTAGCCTTTCAAATCGTAGGCCGGCGGCCGCGCGCTCTTGACGTCGGAGACGGTGAGGCCGACGGTGCGCACGCCGACCCCGGTGTTGACCGTGAACGTCAGCTGCGCGGGGATGACGCCATCCTTGGCCAGCCTGGCGAGCAATTGCGGGTGTCCCGTCTGGGTATAGCGCAGGAACTGCGCGAAGCGCGCGGCGTCGGCCGCGCTTACCTTGGCGCCGGACTTGCTCCACGAGGCCAGCTTGCGGCCTTCGCTGGAAAAATCGAGCGTGCCGTCGCCCGCGCTTTCATCGATCTTGACCGCGTCGTCGTCGGCCACCGACAGCTCCTGCTCGCGGTCCACCTGGCGGCCGGCCGGCGCATCGATCTTGGCCTTGGCCAGCATGGCGTTGATATTTTCGCGGTTCTTCAGCTCCATCGTGCGAAAGCCGGCGATGCTATACAGCGAGTAGTCGACATAGACCTTGTTGTCGGTATCGAGCACGTAATAGCGGCGCGACTTGAAATCGTAGATCAATTCCACCTTCGGCTTTTTGACGGCGATATAGTCGTCGGACAGCGTCACCTCCATCACCTGGCGGGTGTCGGCCGGCGGGTTGGTCACGCCTTTGAGCGGGTCGGTGCGCACCGTGGAGACGACTTGCAGCGTGACGGCGGCGAAAGCGCTGTGGCTGGCCGCCAGCGCGGCGCAAAGCGAAAGAAGGCGGATCGGATGTCGGACCATGGGCTTGTCTATGACCTTGTTCGGTATTATCTTGGGAGGGACGCCGCGCGCCACCGTAACATTTTGTAGCACGATACACACACCGAATATAGCAGTTCGCCGGGATTGGCGTACTCTACAGCTTATGCCGACCATAACGATACCAATGAGACGCGCCATGCCCACAACGCCGATGCCGCTGCGAACCCTGGCCGCCTGCTGCGCGCTGCTGATCCTCGGCGGCTGCGCCACGCCGGCCACCGCCCCCGTCGCCTCGGCGGTCAAGCCGGAGCAAATGGTCGGCGCCCTGAACCGCGTTAGCTGGGGCGTCAGCCAGGGCACCTGGCACCAGGTGGAAAAACTGGGCTACGACGCCTGGCTGGAGCGGCAGCTGCGTCCCTCCCCCGCCGCGCTGCCGGCGGCCGCCCAGGCGCAGATCGACGCGATGACGATCACCCGGAAGCCGCTGCCGCAACTGATCCAGGAACTCGACCAGCAACGCAAGGACATCGACAAGATCACCGTCGACGACGACAAGAAGGCCGCGCAGCAGGCCTACCAGCAGGAGCTGACCCGCGTGGCGAAGGAAGCGGCGGCACGTTCGCTGCTGCGCGCCCTGTACTCGCCCAACCAGTTGCAGGAGCAGATGACGTGGTTCTGGATGAACCACTTCAACGTCCACCAGGGCAAGAGCAACCTGCGCGTGCTGGTCGGCGACTACGAGGACAAGGCGGTGCGCCCGCACGCGCTGGGCAAGTTCCGCGACCTGCTGGCCGCCACGCTGCGGCATCCGGCCATGATCCGCTATCTGGACAACGAGCAAAACGCCGCCAACCGCATCAACGAGAACTACGCGCGCGAGCTGATGGAGTTACACACGCTGGGCGTGGACGGCGGCTACAGCCAGCGCGACGTGCAGGAGCTGGCGCGCATCCTCACCGGCGTCGGCGTCAACCTGGGCGCGGCCGAACCGAAGGTGAAGAAGGAGCTGCAGTCGCAGTACGTGCGACTAGGCCTGTTCGAATTCAACCCGAACCGCCACGACTACGGCAACAAGGAATTCCTGGGCCAGACCGTCAAGGGCCGCGGCCTGGCGGAAGTCGACGAGGCGATCGATCGCCTCAGCCGCCATCCGGCCACGGCGCGCTTCATCAGCCGCAAGCTGGCGGTGTACTTCGTCGCCGACGAACCGCCGCCGGCGCTGGTCGAGCGCATGGCCGCCACCTTCCTCTCCAGCGACGGCGACATCGCGGCGGTGCTGCGCACCATGTTCGGCTCCGCCGAATTCGCGCAATCGCTGGGACGCAAATTCAAGGACCCGGTGCACTACGTGGTCTCCGCAGTGCGCCTGACCTACGACGACAAGGTGATCCTCAACACCGGCCCGATGCTGTCGTGGCTGAACCGAATGGGCGAGCCGCTGTACGGACGCCAGACGCCGGACGGCTATCCGCTGACCGAATCCGGCTGGGCCAGTCCGGGCCAGATGACGACCCGCTTCGAGATCGCCAAGGCGATCGGCTCGGGCAGCGCGGGGCTGTTCAAGACCGACGGCCCGCAGCCGACGGAGCGCGCGGCCTTCCCGCAACTGGCCAACGCGCTGTACTACCAAACGCTGCAAAAAACGCTGGGCCAGCCCACGCGCAAGGTGCTCGACCAGGCCACGTCGCCGCAGGAATGGAACACCTTCCTGCTGTCGTCGCCCGAGTTGATGCATCGTTGACACGGTAGCGGGAATCCAAGGAGACGCACGATGAAACGCCGCACCCTGCTTAAATCCCTGGCCGCCGTGCCCGCCGCCACGATGGCCGGCACGCTATGGGCCGCGCCGGCAAGCAAGACGCGGCTGCTGTTCGTCTTCATGCGCGGCGGTTACGACGCCACCAATCTGCTGGTGCCGATCTCCAGCCAGTTTTATTACAAGGCGCGGCCCAACATCGCCGTGCCCAGGCCGGGCGCCGACCTCAATTCGGCGCTGCCGATCAATGCCGACTGGGGCCTGCACCCCGCCCTGCGCGACACCATCTACCCGCTGTTCACCGCCGGCCAGGCGGCGTTCGTGCCGTTCGCCGGCACCGAGGATATCTCGCGCAGCCATTTCGAGACGCAGGACAGCATCGAACTGGGACAGGCGCTGGACCATGCGCGCGACTACCGGTCCGGCTTCCTGAACCGGCTGGCGACGACGCTCAACGCGGACCGTTCCAACATCGGCGCCAGCGCCATCGCCTTCACCGACCAGCTGCCGCTGATCATGCAGGGTGGCGTGCAGCTGCCCAACATGGCGCTGCGCTCGATCGGCAAACCGGCCGTCGACGCGCGCCAGGCGAAGATGATCGCGTCGATGTACGACGACACCGCGCTGGCGCGGCAGGTGCGCGACGGCTTCGTGGTGCGCGACGATGTGATGAAGGAGATGATCGGCGAGATGGACGCGGCCAACCGCAACGCCATCACCGCCAAGGGCTTCGAGCTGGAGGCGCGCCGCATCGCCAAGCTGATGAAGGACAAATACAACATCGGCTTTGTCGACGTCGGCGGCTGGGACACCCACGTCGGCCAGGGCGGCGCCACCGGCTATCTGGCCGGCCGCTTCGAGGAGCTGGGGCGCGGCCTGGCCGCCTATGCCAAGGAAATGGGGCCGGACTGGAAGGACACGGTGGTGGTGGTGGTCAGCGAATTCGGCCGCACCTTCCGCGAGAACGGCAACCGTGGCACCGATCATGGGCACGGCAGCGTCTACTGGGTGCTGGGCGGCGGCGTCGCCGGCGGCCAGGTGCGCGGCGAGCAGATACGGCTGGAGCAGAACACGCTGTTCCAGAACCGCGATTACCCGGTGCTCAACGAATACCGGGCCATGCTCGGCGGCCTGTTCGCGCGCATGTATGGCCTCGATGCCGGACAGGTGGAGCGGATTTTTGGCGCCAAGGGGCGCGATCTGGGCTTGGTCTGACGCCGCTACGACAGGCGCCGCCGCAGCCGCTCCAGCGCGCGCATGAACAGTTCCGGCTCGTCGGCCGCGCGCGCCAGCACCAGCGCGCCC
>DATMSN010000019.1:0-4771 GCA_035565375.1 Duganella sp.
CGGCGCCCAGAGCGCGTGCCTGACGATTGAAAAAGTGACGCCGTGAGTGCGCATGTTGACAATTAATCCAGAGCTTTGAGGTAGAAGAAGGTACGAACTCGCGCTCACATGCCGCGGAAATGCCAGCCGACGTACTTTTAAAATTATAAACGACCGCCACCGCCAATCAGCCAAAAAAATAGACTGACGGCAACTATTTTGCTGAATGAACTCTACTTTTATGCAACTCAGTGGAAAATTTGCCGCCAAATGTCACACTTTTCGTCGCGCAACGGCAAAAAGGCGGGGCGCATCGCTGCGGCCCGCCTTTTGATTGATTAAATTACGCTACTTCGACGCGGGTCAGAACACCCACAGCTTGTCAGCCGGCAATTGCAACCAATACTTACCGGCCTCCAGCTTGTACTTGGAGTAGGCGCGCAGCCCGAACTCGCCGCCGGCGCTCTTGAACAGGCATTCGAAGCGGTCGCCCAGGTACATGCAGGTCAGCAGCGGCATTTCGATCGCGTTGTCGACCGGCGTCGCGCTGATCTTCACCTCCTCGACGCGGATGATGGTCGACGGCTCGCCGCCGGCGCCGGCGCCACGCGCGGTGCCCTGCAAGGCGGTGCCGTTGACATCGAGACGCACCCGCGCGCCGTCGCGCCCCACCACCTTGGCCGGCAAGCGGTTGTTACTGCCCATGAACTCCGCGGTGAACAGCGTCTCCGGCGTTTCGTACATGCTTTGCGGCGTGCCTTGCTGCTCGATCTTGCCGTTATTGAGCAGCAGGATGCGGTCCGAAATCGCCATCGCCTCGGCCTGGTCGTGCGTGACCATCAGCGCCGACAGGCCCAGTCGCACGATCAGCTCGCGCAGGAAGGCGCGCGCCTCTTCGCGCAGCTTGGCGTCCAGGTTGGACAACGGCTCGTCGAGCAGGATCACCGGCGGGTTGTAGACCAGCGCGCGGGCGATCGCCACGCGCTGCTGCTGGCCGCCGGACAGCTGGTGCGGATAGCGCTCGGCCAGATGGCCCAGGCCCAGGTTCTTAAGCACGTCGGCCACTTTGTCCTTGATGTCGCTGCTACCCATCTTGCGCAGCTTCAGGCCGTAGGCGACGTTGTCGAACACCGTCTTGTGCGGCCACAGCGCGTACGACTGGAACACCAGCCCCAGGTTGCGGTGCTCGGCCGGCATCTCGAAGTTTTTGGCGCCGTCGAAGACGTTGCGATCGCCGATGTCGATGGTGCCCTGCTTCGGGCTTTCCAGGCCGGCGACCGCGCGCAGCAAGGTGGTCTTGCCGCTGCCCGAAGGGCCCAGCAGCGCCACCACTTCGCCCTTTTGAAGGTGCATCGACACGCCCTTCAGGATTTGATTGGCGCTGGCGCCGGTGCCGTAGTCCAGGTGCAGGTCGTTGACGGTTAATTCATTCATGATGGTGTCTCGTTTCATATTATTTGACTTAGTGATGCGGCTTAGTTGTGCAACTTGACCCCGAAGCGCAAGGCGATGCCCAGGCCGATCGCCACCAGCGAGATGTTGATGAACGATAGCGCCGCCACCAGATCGGTGGAACCGGTCGCCCACAGCGAGACGATCATCGCGCCGATCACCTCCGTGCCCGGCGTGAGCAGATACACACCGGTCGAATATTCGCGTTCGAAGATCAGGAACACCATCAGCCACGCGCCCAGCAGGCCGTATTTGACCAGCGGCAGGGTGACGTCGCGCGTCACCTGGCCGCGCTTGGCGCCGACCGCGCGCGCCGCCTCCTCCAGTTCAGGGCCCACCTGCAGCAGCGCGGTCGAGATCAGGCGCATGCCGTAGGCCAGCCACACCACCGAATACGCCAGCCACAAGGCGAAGATGGTCGAGCGCACGGAGCGCAGCAGCGGTATCGCGTGCTCGCTGAGCCACAGCGCCACGCCGTTGTCCATGCCCTTCAAGGCGCCGTCGAGCCAGCTCGGCACGAACAGGAACACCCACAGGAACGACAGGCCGGCCAGCAGGCCAGGGACCGCGCGCGGCACCAGCACGCTGTAGTCGAGGAAGCGGGTGATGGCGTCCGGCTTGCGGTGCATCGCCAGCGCGATGGCGCTGTAGCAGATCACCGCCAGGGCGCCGCCGATCACGCCGATCAGCACCGTGTTGACGATGCCGCGGATGAGCGCCGGCTGCTCCAGGATTTCGCGGAAATGCTGCAACGTCAGCACGTCGGCCAGCTTGACGCCCTCGCCCCAGTACTGCACGAAGGAGCGCAGCACGATGCCCGACAGCGGCATGATGATGGTGAACATCAGCCAGGCGAAGATCAGCGCAAAGGCCAGCCATTTCCATCGGCCCAGCGGCATGGCCTTCGAGCGCGCGCCCTTGCCCTTGATCGAGACGAATTTGTTGGCCGACTTGAGCAGATAGCGCTGCACCATCACCAGCGGCATCGTCACCATCACCAGGCAGACGGCGACGGCGGCCATCAGGTGGTAGGACGGCGTGCCCAGTTTGTTGGTCAGCTTGTACAGATAGGTGGCCAGCACCATGTGGCCTTCCGGATCGCCCAGCACCAGCACCAGGCCGAACACCTCGAAGCCGAGGAAGAACACCAGCACGCCGGCGTAGGCCAGCGCCGGGGTGATCATCGGCAGCGAGACGTTGAACATCACCTGCAGCGGCGAGGCGCCGGACACGCGGGCCGCCTCCTCCACGTCCGAGCCCAGGCTTTTGAGCGCCGACGAGGCGTACAGGTAGACGTGCGGCACGTGGGTCAGGCCGGCGATCACCACGATGCTGGTGAAGGAGTAGATGTTCCACGGGATCAGGCCGAGGATGTCCTTGGCCCACAGCGAATAAAAGCCGACCGGCCCCATCGACACCACGTAGCCGAAGCCCATCACCATCGGCGAGACGAAGATCGGCACCAGCAGCAGCGGCGCGATGAAGCCCTTGCCCGGCAGGTCGGTGCGGATCATCAGGAAGGCCAGCATGCCGCCCAGCGGCACGGCGATGGCGGTCAGGCCGGTGGCCAGGTAGAAGGCGTTCTTGAACGCCATCGAGAAATCGGGATCGTCGAAGATGAAGCGGTAGGCGTCCAGGCCCAGTTCCTTGACGGGCATGAAGAACGGCGCGCTCAGGAAGCTTTGATAGAAGATCAGGAACAGCGGCAGGAAGATGGCGATGGAGGCGAGGATCACCACCACGCCGCGCGGCCAATTGAGGCTGCGCCGGCCGGAGCCAGGTAGGGTCATAGTTTGCATAGGGAATTCCGTTTTTACGAACGCGTGCGGGCACCCAACCCGCAGGTCCGGGCAGGGGTCGTACCCCAGGGGTACGACCCCGCGTCGACTCGGGGTGCGGTGGGCGGGTTTAGCGCTTTACTTCAGAGACGGTTACTTCTTGCCGGCCGATTCTTTCCACTGCTTCAGGAAGGCCATGCGCTTGGCCGGTCCGAGGAATTGCAGCACCATCGGATGCACCGGCACCGGCTTGACGTTGTCCTTGCCGATTTGCTTGATCAGGTCCGCCGAGGTGGTTTCGCCGGTGACGTCGGCGCGGATGGCGAACAGTTTGGATTGGTTGGCGATGATGGTCTGGCCGCGATGGGACAGCATGTAATCGAGCCACAGCTTGGCGGCGTTCGGGTTCTTGGCGCTTTTACTGATGAACAGCACGCGCGACAGGACCAGCGTGTAATCCTTCGGCAGCACCACGCCAATCGACGGATCGGTCTTGGCGCGCACCAGCGCGTAGGAGCCGACCACGTTGTAGCCAATCAGGTTCTCGCCCGACGATATCCGCTCGAGCATCGTGCCGGTGGACGACTGCACCCGCACCTTGGCCGCGCCAAAGGCGTTGAGCATGTCCAGGAACTTCGGATTTTCGCGCGCGTCCTGGGTCATGAACATGAAGCCCACGCCGGACTTTTCGATGTCGTAGGTGGTGACCTTGTCCTTGTACTTCGGCAGCTGGATCAGCTTGGCGAAGTCGGCGTGCGTTTGCGGCACTTCCTTGGCGTCGACCAGGCGCTTGTTGTAGACGATGGCGGCCGGCTCGAAGGTCGTGCCGTAGGCCTGGTCGTCCCACATCGACCACGCCGGCAGCTTGGGCGCCTCGACAGATTTGTACTTCATCGCGTAGCCGTCCGAGGCCAGGCGCATCTGCAGGTCCATCGCCGACGACCAGACCGCGTCGGCGGTGTTGCCGCCGGCGGCCACTTCGGAGATGAAGCGGTTATACACCTCGGTCGAATTCATGTCGTTGTATTCGACCGTGATGCCGGGGAACTGGGCGTTGAAATCCTTGATCAGCGGCTGCGTGGCCTTGCTGTCGGTGGCGCCGTAGACCACCAGCTTGCCCTCCTTCTTGGCGCCGTCGATGATCTTCTGGTAGTCGGCCGGATAGCCGGCCGGCACCTGCGCCAGGGCGGCGGTGGCGAACAGGGTGAGCGTGGCGCATGCAGCGGCCATGGTGGTCTTGAACATCATTTTTAGTCTCCGTTTGTTTTATCTATTTTTTGTGATCAGCGCACCAGGCCAAGTTCGGCGGCGCGCCTGCCGTAATCGTCCACGGCCTTTGTTACATAATCTTTGAGCGCGTCGCCGGTCAGCCCGAACGGGAACAGACCCGACGCCGCGCGCATCTGCGCGAACTGCGGACTGGCCAGCACGCGGTCGAAAGCGGCCACCCATTGCCGATAATCCGCATCCGGCACCTGGGGGCCCATCCACAAGCCGCGGATGACCGGCCACACCACGTCGATCCCCTGCTCGCGCGCGGTCGGCACGCCGGCCAGCACGCC
>DATMSN010000020.1:0-2859 GCA_035565375.1 Duganella sp.
CGGCGCAGCAGCGCGCCGCCATCCTCGGAAGCGAACTCGTTCGCTTCCAGCCATTGCCGCGCCGCCGCCGTGATCGCGAAATCGGCCGTGATGTCGGCCTTGGCCGCGCCTTCGCGCACCACGCTGGCGTCGCCGCGGCCGCCCAGCGCCAGGGTCAGCGCGTCGATCAGGATCGATTTGCCGGCCCCGGTCTCGCCGGTGAAGACGGTGAAGCCGGCGGAAAATTCCAGTTCTATCGAGTCGACGATGACGAAATCACGGATGGACAGGGTACGGAGCATGGATGCCTGGAGGTGATGGTGGATGCTGGTTAATTGAGTTTGCCTTCGCCCGACGGATACTCGTTCCAGTGGAGCTTTTCGCGCAGCGTGTTGAAGTAGTTCCAGTCCTCCGGATGCAGGAAGGTGATCGCGTGCGGCGAGCGCTGGATCACGATCTGGTCCTGCGACTGCAGGCTGGCGAAGGTTTGCATGTCGAAGTTGACGCTGCAATCGCGCCCGCGCACGATCTCGATGACGATCTGGCTCGACTCGGGCAGCACGATCGGCCGGTTCGACAGCGCGTGCGGCGCGATCGGCACCAGCACCACGCCGCCCAGGCTCGGATGCAGCAGCGGGCCGCCGGCCGACAGCGCGTACGCGGTGGAGCCGGTCGGGGTGGAGATGATCAGGCCATCGGAACGCTGGTTGTACATGAAGTGGCCGTCGACGTCGACCCGCAATTCGGCCATGCCGGCGCCGGCGCCGCGGGCGACGACGACGTCGTTGACGGCCAGGCCGAAGTGGATGTCCTGGCCGTTGCGGCGCACCCGCCCTTCGAGCAGGGTGCGGCGTTCGGCCTTGTAGCTGCCGCCCAAAATCTTGGCCAGCACATCGAGCATGCCCTCGAGCGGAATGTCGGTCATGAAGCCGAGCCGCCCCTGGTTGATGCCGATCAGCGGCACGTCGAACGGCGCCAGCTGGCGCGCGATGCCGAGCATGGTGCCGTCGCCGCCCATGACGATGGCGGCGTCGCATTCGGCGCCGATCTCGCTGGCGCTCATCACCGGCACGTCGTCGAAACCCAGTTCCAGGTGGCCGGCGGTCTGCTCCTCGAACACCACCGTGTAGCCGCCCTGGCGCAGGAAGTCGACCACGCTGACGACCGATTCGGCGATGCCGTCGGTGTTGGGGCGCACGGCCAGTGCAATGGTATGGAAAACGGCGTGCGTGGCGGTCATATAAATCTCGGCAAAAAGGTGGGGTCGACGACACGCAGCAGAGTAACCCATAACGCCGGCTTCTGCCATCACCCGTCGGCACACCCATTACTGTACGTTTAAACAGTATTTCCCGCAGTATAGTGCGCGCGCCGCCGGACTGCAAGCACCGGCCGCCATTTGACCGGCTGTCGCGTAGCGCGGTTCAGTGCAGCGTCATGATGCCGCTGGCGGCGCTGACGGCGATCGCCGCGAAGACACAGAGCATGTAGGCCGCCATCAGCACGATCCAGCGCCAGAACGTGCCGAGGCGGCCGCTGTGGTAGACGCGCCGCATCGCCCACGGCAGGTAGGCCAGCAGCCAGCACCACAGCAGAAAATTGACGATACCGATTTTCACCAACAGCATGGCGCAGAAAACGAAATAGGCGAAGGCGTTGGTGTGCAACGCGAACAGCACATGCTCGCCGAAGCGTCGTCCCGATCCCATATACAGGACCTTGAGGAACAGCGCGAACACCGGCATCAGGCAAAAGATCGCGTACGGGGCGTAGTGGTAGAAGGCGTCGGCGAACACTTTTTGCTGCCGCTCCTGCGGCAGCTCGTCGAACGCGTGCCATTGATGGCTCAGGCGCGGCCAGCGGCTGAGCAGACTTTCCATTTCCTTGGGGCCGAATTCGTTGTCGGCCTTCTCTTCCTTCACCTCGGGCACGCCCGCCTTCAGATCCTGTTCCATGGCGGCGATGGCCGCCTTGCTTTGCCCGTGGTCGGCGCCGGCCACGGGGGCCACCAGCTCGGCGCCGGCCTTCCCCGGCTTGGCGTCGAGCGCCGGCTCGACGCCGCCGGTGAACTTGAGCAGCGCGAAAAACAGCAGGCTCAAGGTCAGGTAGATGCGCAGCGGCTGCACGAAACGCACGCGGCGACCACGGATGTACTCGTTGGTCAGCGCGCCCGGATGGCACAGCAAACGCGACAGCGTGCCCCACAGCTTGCCCTCGAGCGCGACGTAGTGGCCGATGAACTCGTGCAGGAATTCACGCGTGCTGGCGTGGTGCAGATGGGCTTCCTGGCCGCAATTGGCGCAAAAGGCGCCGGTGAGCACCGCGTCGCAATTGGGACACTGGCCGGCGGGCGCGTGGCTGTCCGGAACGGAATGTGCGGCAATGCTCATGCGATCAACCCTGGTCGGAAAAAAGTAGACTAAATGATAAACGACTTCCTGCCGATGTTGTCGGAATTCAATCTAGCGACTGACGTAAAACCAACTCGCTACTATCGTTGCAACAACGATTCGAAGGAGAACGCCATGAAAGACCAACAGATCAATACCGACGCCAAAGTCAAAAACGATGGCCGGGAACGCATGCCGCACGAACGCGACGAGTCGCCCGACAGCCAGAACATCAAGCCGCGCAGCGTGATGAAGCAGGCCGCCGCCGACGTCGACAGCGGCATGGTCGACACCGACGCGCGCAACCAGCCGGGCGTGGAGAAGGTCAAGACGCCGGTCCCGCGCGACGCCACCGCGCGGCCGCAACCGAACACCAAGCGCGACTGAGCCACGGGCCGTCCGCACACCGCAACCATCCACCAAGGCGCCAAGACCATCATGAACAACACCACCGCAAGCGCGGCCCTCCTCATCCTCGGCGCCGTGCTGG
>DATMSN010000021.1:0-1977 GCA_035565375.1 Duganella sp.
GGTCGCCTTCGGCTGGCTGGCGGTCGGCATCCCGATGGCCATCGGCATTTCCATCACGGTGCAGAAAGCCTCGGTATTGTTTAAGTAAGCCTGTCGATCAAGTCGGCGGACGGCGGGGGCCGGTTCAGCGTTGTGCTGGGCCGGCCCCGTTTTTTTTATGGGTATGTTGCGGCTTGTCATTGGCCGGCGGCGCCGATGTTGATCGTGGGCAAAGCAAAACAGCGAAAGCGAGACACATTTCTGGTGCGGCGGTTCGGTGCACGTTTGATCTAGATCATACAGCGCGCGTCCGGGTGACGTAGCCTTGTCATTCGCGCTGCAGACGCGTTGTCGACACCGGATCGACACAATCGAGAACTCCCAACGCCACAGAATTTCCAGGGCAACCTTTTTACCTTTTTTTTTCGAGGCATACTTATGTATCCATTTTCCCAATCAGTTACCCCAGCCGCCAGAACCCATCTGGAAGCGCAATTGTCGTTCTTCAACGACATGTCGAAATCCTTGTTCCGTACCTTTCAGCAATACAGCGACCTCAACATCCAACTGGCGCAAACCCTGTTGGAAGAAAGCACGATGACCGGGCACAAATTCATCACCGCGAATCGTCCGACCGAGGCGATCGCCGCCGCCGCCGCGCACGCGCAGCCTGCCGCTGAAAAGCTGCGCGCCTACCAGCAGCACCTGTCGCGCATCGCCGCCGACACCCAGGTTGACCTGTCCAAAGTCGCCGAAGAGCACGTGCAGGAAACCAGCCGCACCGCCAAGGCGTTGGCCGAGGAGGTGGCGCGCGTGACGACGGAGGAAACGGAAAAGACCCTGCGCACCCAGCAGGACGCGGTCAGCAAGTTCACCGATCCGTTCATGAGCGACGGCGCGCGCCAGTCGCGTGCCAGCGAAATGCGCGGCAGCCAGTCGCTGCAGAGCGCCGGTCAGAATGGCATCGAAAGCCAGGCCGGCAGCATGCAGGGCGGCCAACCCACCCAGGGACAAACGGCGGCCCAAGCGGCTGCGCAGGGCAGCAAGCAAGTCGGAGCCCGCAAGGAAACTTGATACCGGCTGCAGTAAAATAAAATCAGATTTGCCGTGTGCGGGATCGAGGATCGCCGCGCGCGGCATTTTTTTCGTCCATGCTTTATCATGGACAGCTTGTTGCTGTCTGGAGATAATGATGACGAATTCCACCACCGCGCAGCCGGAGTCGCTGCACATCGTTTGCCCTCATTGCGACGCGGTCAACCGCGTGCCGGCCGCCAGGCTGTCGGCGGAGCCGGTGTGCGGCAAGTGCCAGCGGGCGTTGTTCACCGGACAGCCGGTGGATTTGTCGAGCGCGCGGTTTCTCAAGCATATCGAGCGTAGCGATATTCCGGTGTTGGTGGACTTTTGGGCGCCGTGGTGCGGCCCTTGCCGCACGATGGCGCCGTTTTACGCGCAGGCGGCCCAGCGGCTAGAGCCTGGGTTCCGCGTGGTCAAGGTCAACACCGAAGAGGCGCAGGATCTGTCGGCGCGCTATGCGATCCGCAGCATTCCGACGCTGGCGCTGTTCAAGGGCGGGCGGGAAATCGCGCGCCAGCCCGGAGCGATGGACGCGACCAATATCGTCGCGTGGGCGACGCAGAACAATCGCGGGTAAGTATACGTGTTTTAACGGTTTATTTGGCTCGTCGGCTCGTCGACGCGCCGGCTATTCGGCGGCGCGGTCCAACCACTTCCGAATGCCGTCGAGCGTGCGGAAATCGGCGATCGAGCGCGTATTGATGTGCGGGTGCCGCGCTTGCAGCATCCTCGCCAGCGCGGACCCCGGCCCCAGTTCCAGCGCATACGTGATGCCTGCTTCGCCGCAGGCGTCCATGCACGCCAGCCAGCGGATTTTCTCGGCCAACTGGCGCGACAGCAGCTCCACCGCCTGCTCCTTGCCGCCGACCGCGGTCGCGCTTACGCCGGCCAGCACCGGCGCCGCCATGGGGCCGAAATCCG
>DATMSN010000022.1:0-5229 GCA_035565375.1 Duganella sp.
GGCGCCGTACGCCTACGTCGTCACGCCGGTGCCCGAGCTGGACTGGGACGGCAACTGGCCGGCGGTCGCCGCCGCGCTGCCATTGCGCGGCGTGGCCCAGCAACTGGCGATGCAGGCCGAGTTGATCGAATGTAGTTTCGACGGCAACGCCGCCGTCTTCAAGGTCCGCGTGCCGATCGAAACCTGGCGCACGCCGGGCAACGTGGAAAAGCTGACCGTGGCGCTGACCGAACGCTTCGGCCGCGCCGTGCGCGTCGACACCGAACTGGGCGCCGTCTGGTACACGGCCAGCGCCGAGGCGCAGGCGCACCGCGCCGCCTGCCAGCGCGCCGCCGAGGAGACGATCGCCAACGATCCCTTTGTGAACAGCATGATCCGCGAATTCGACGCCTGGGTCGTCCCGGGCTCGATCGTGCCGCCGCCGGCCGCCTCGGCGGCCAACTGATCACATTTCTTACCTTTCAAACACGGAGAACTCCATCATGATGAAGAACCAACTGGCAGGCTTGATGAAGCAAGCGCAAGCAATGCAGGACAACATGAAGAAGGCGCAGGAAGCGCTGGCCCTGATCGAGGTCGAAGGCCAGTCCGGCGCCGGCCTGGTCAAGGTGGTGATGAGCTGCAAGAACGACGTCAAGCGCGTGTCGATCGATCCTTCGCTGCTGGCCGACGACAAGGACATGCTGGAAGACCTGGTGGCGGCCGCGTTCAACGACGCCGTGCGCAAGGCCGAGGCGACCTCCGCCGAGAAGATGGGCGGCTTGACCTCCGGCATGAACTTGCCGGCCGGCTTCAAGATGCCGTTCTAAGGAGCGGCCCCCGGCCCCATGTCCAAGTCGCTGGAATTTCTGACCGAGGCGTTGCGTCGTCTGCCCGGCGTCGGCCCCAAGTCGGCGCAACGGATGGCGTTTCATTTGCTGCAGCATGACCGCGAAGGCGCGGACATGCTGTCGCGCGCGTTGCACCAGGCCGTCAGCGCCGTGCACCACTGCGCGCTGTGCAACACCTTCACCGAGGAAGACGTCTGCGACATGTGCACCGACGAGCAGCGCGACCGCCGCCTGCTGTGCGTGGTCGAGACGCCGGCCGACCAGCTGATGATCGAGCAGACGCTGACCTACAAGGGCTTGTACTTTGTGCTGATGGGACGGCTGTCGCCGCTCGACGGCATCGGGCCGAAGGATATTCATCTGGAAAAACTGGTGGCGCGCGCCGCCGACGGGCTGGTCGCCGAAGTAGTGCTGGCGACCAATTTCACCAACGAGGGCGAGGCCACCGCGCACTACATCAGCGAATTGCTGAAGGCGCGCGGGCTGAACGTCAGCCGGCTGGCGCGCGGCGTGCCGGTCGGTGGCGAGCTCGAATACGTCGACGCCGGCACCATCGCCCGCGCGATGCTGGACCGCAGATCGACATGACAGACAAGACCACCGCTTTACCCCTGGCCGGCATCAAGGTGCTGGAGTTGGGCACGCTCATCGCCGGGCCGTTCTGCGCCCGCATGCTGGCCGAGTTCGGCGCCGAGGTGATCAAGATCGAGTCGCCCGACGGCGGCGACCCGATCCGCAAATGGCGCGTGTTGAAGGACGGCACGTCGCTGTGGTGGTCGGTGCAGGCGCGCAATAAAAAATCGCTGACGCTCAATATGAAGAGCGAGCGCGGCCGCGCCGTCGCCCGCCAGTTGGCGCTCGAGGCCGACATCATCGTCGAGAATTACCGTCCCGGCGTGCTGGAAAAATGGGACCTCGGCTACGAGCAATTGAAGGCCGTCAATCCGGCCACCATCATGGTGCGCCTGTCCGGCTTCGGCCAGACCGGGCCGATGAAGGATTTGCCGGGTTTCGGCGCCATCGGCGAGTCGATGGGCGGCCTGCGCTACGTCTCCGGCCATGCGGACCGGCCGCCGGTGCGGGTCGGCGTGTCGATTGGCGACTCGGTCGCGGCGCTGCACGGCGTGATCGGCGCGATGATGGCGCTGCGCCACCGCGACGCCACCGGCGGCAGGCTCGAGGGCGAGGGCCAGATGGTCGACGTGGCGCTGTACGAATCGGTGTTCAACCTGATGGAGTCGCTGGTGCCGGAGTTCGACCATGCCGGCGTGGTGCGCGAGCGCACCGGCGGCGCGTTGCCGGGCATCGTGCCGTCGAACACTTACACCACCAGCGATGGCGAGAATATCGTCATCGCCGGCAATGGCGACGCCATCTTCAAGCGGCTGATGCTGGCCATGGGCCGCTTCGACCTGGCCGGCGACCCGCAGCTGGAGCGCAACGACGGCCGCGTGCGGCGCACCCAGGAAATCGACGACGCGATACAGGCCTGGTGCGACACCCAGGATATCGACAGCGCGCTGACGGTGTTGAAGGCGGCCGACGTGCCGGCCGGGAAGATTTATTCGGTGCGCGACATGATGACCGATCCGCAGTTCCTGGCGCGCGGGATGTTCGAGCAGCACCAGTTCGCCGATGGCACGCCGGTCAAGCTGCCGGCGATCTCGCCCAAGCTGTCGGCCACGCCGGGTCGCACGCAATGGATAGGCCCGGCGCTGGGCGAGCACAACGATGAAGTGTTGCGCTCGCTGGGGTACGGCGACGACGACATCGCCGCGATGAAGCGGGACGGCGTGTTGTGATGAATCTTTCCGGAGTGTTTTCCGTGGAGAATTTTAAACGGCCGGCGCCGCCAGCGCCCACTGGTTGCTCAGCATCAGGCTGATCGATTCCGGCGGCGACGGGTGGCCCAGGTAATAGCCCTGCACCATGTCGCAGCCGTATTCCTCCAATAACACCAGCTGGGCGTCGGTTTCCACCCCCTCGGCCACCACCGACATCTTCAGCCCGTGCGCCATGGCGATGATGGCGCGCGTGATGGCGGCGTTCTCCGAATCCTGCGGCAAGCCGCAAATGAAACTCTTGTCGATCTTGAGCGCCCGCACGTCGAAACGCTTGAGATAGTTCATCGACGAGTACCCGGTGCCGAAGTCGTCGATCGACAGGTACACGCCGATGCCGCGCAACTGCTCCAGGGTGACCATCGTGGCGCGGGCGTCGTCCATCAGCGTGCCCTCGGTCAGCTCCAGCTCCAGCAGGTCGGCCGGCAAACCCGTGTCGTCGAGCGCCGACATGACGATCTGCGTCAGGTTCTCGTCCTTGAATTGCTTGGCCGACAGATTGACGGCCACCCGCAGCGGCTGCTTGCCGGCCGCTTGCCACGCCATCGCCTGGCGGCAGGCCGTGCGCAGCACCCATTCGCCGATCGGGACGATCAGGCCGGTCTCCTCGGCCAGCGGGATGAATTCGGTCGGCGAGATGACGCCACGCTCCGGGTGGCGCCAGCGCACCAGCGCCTCGACGCCGACGATCTGGGCGCTGGCGACTTCGATTTGCGGCTGATACAGCAAATACAGCTCGTCGTTCTGCAAGGCCTTGCGCAGGCCCACCTCCAGCTTGACGTGGCTCATGATCTGCATCGTCAGCGACGAACTGTACAGCTTGGCGTTGTTCTTGCCGCAGTTCTTGGCGTGGTACATCGCCGTGTCCGCGTATTTGAGCAGCGAGTTGCAATCCTCGCCGTCCTCCGGATACAGCGAGATGCCGATGCTGGCCGTGACGAAGATTTCGTGGGCGTCGATCAGGAACGGCCGGCGCATCGCCTCCTTGACCCGGTGGGCGACGTTGAGCGCGTTCTCGACCCGCTCGAGGTCGGGGATCAGGATGGTGAATTCGTCGCCGCCGAGCCGCGCCAGATTGTTGCCGCCGACCTCGGTGCGCGAGACCAGGTCGCTCGGGCGCGTGGTTTCGCGCAGCCGCTCCGACACGGCCATCAGCAAATGGTCGCCGACGTCGTGGCCCAGCGTGTCGTTGATGCGCTTGAAGGCGTCCAGGTCCATGAACAGCACGGCGAATTTCTTGTTGCCCTTGCGCGAGCGCGCCAGTTCAGCCTCCAGCGTTTCGAGGAAGGCCTGGCGGTTCGGGATGCCGGTCAGGCTGTCGCAATAGGCCAGGCGGCGGATCTGCTCCTCCGTGCGCTTGCGCTCGCTGATGTCGCGCACCAGGCCGAGCACCTCGTCGGGACCGGTGGCCACCAGCCGCGCCTCGAAATGCCGCACCGGCGGCGGCACCGCGTGCTCGCCCTGGCGCACGCGCTGGGCCGGGCCGGGGATCGGCAATTCGTAGTCGAGCGAGCGGATGTGCTGGGTATCGAGCACCGTGCGCACCTCCTCCAGCATGTGGGTGGCGATCTCTTCCGGCAGCACCTGGCTCAGGTGGCGGCCGACGCAATTGTCGCTCGAGAACACGCTGCTGGCCTCGTGGCCCTGCTCGTAGTCCAGGTAGAAGCCGTCCTTGTTCATGCGGAAGAAGGTGTCGGGGATGGCCGCCAGCACCGCGCGGTGGTGGGCGTCGGCGATGCGCAGGCGGGTGATGGCGTCGCTGGCGCGCAGCACGTACAGCACGCGGTGGCCCAGGATGGGCCAGTTGATCGGCTTGGAGACGAAATCGGTGGCGCCGGCCTCGTAGGCCTTGGTCACCGATTCGAGCTCGTCGCCGCCGGTGACCATGATGATGGGCACGATCGCATGCGTTTCCAGCCGGCGGATCTCGCGGCACACGGCAAAGCCGTCCATGCCGGGCATTTCCACGTCGAGCAACACCAGGTCCGGCGCCATGCTTTGGTAGCAAGCCAGCGCCTGCACGCCGTCCTCGGCCTCGATGGCGTCGAGGCCGACCTGGGCCAGCATTTCCAGCATCAGCAAGCGCATCACGGGATCGTCGTCGGCGACCAGCACCAGACCGCGCTTGGGAGAGAAGGGCGTTGCCATATCAAATTTCCTTTTCCAGGATAGCTCCCAATGCCTGCCGCACGGCCTGGAAAGATCGTTCCATATCATCGAGCAGGGCGGCGGCGCCCGCGGTGGTGTCGTTGCGGCCGAGTTGTTCCATTTCCCTGCAACGCTGCGCCAGCGCGTCGGCGCCGACGTTGGCGCTGCTGGACTTGAGACTGTGCGCGGCCTTGCGCATTTGCACGGTGCTGCCGCTGTCGATCGCCGACTTGATGGTGCGCAAATGGGTCGGTGTGTCCTCCAGATAGGCGTGCAGCACCCGTTCGAGCAGCGCCTCGCCGTTGCCCGAGCTGAGGGCGCGGATGTTTTGCAGCGCTTGCCGGTTGATCAGTGGTTCCTGCGGCGGCGGCACGGCGGCGGGCGCCACCACCGCCACCGGCGCGGCAACC
>DATMSN010000023.1:0-8123 GCA_035565375.1 Duganella sp.
GCCCCGCACCCAGCAGGAGGCCATTGACCGTGACGACCATCAGACATATCGCGGCCGCCGCCTGCGACTACACCGCCTTCGACGCGATTATCGTCGGCTCGGGACCATCCGGATCGATCGCCGCGCGGACCCTCGCCGAGCAGGGCTACCACGTGGCCATCCTGGAATATGGCGGCCTGGTTTCCCCCGGCGCGCTGCTCGATCCCCATCAAGCGGCCTACAGCCGGGCACTGACCACGCCCAGCGGCCCCGCCGACGGCAATCCATGGACCGCGTGCGGCGTCGGCGGCGGCATGCGGTTTTATGACGCGATCACGTTCAGATACCGGCAGGCGGATCTGTCGGCCTCCCGCTATCTGGCGACCGACATGGAGATCGACTGGCCGATCACGCTCCAGGACCTCGAACCGCGCTACGCGGAAATCGAGCGTCTGCTGGAGGTCGGCGGCGCCCACGGCTTGCCATTTTATCCGGCCAGCCCTCGCGGGCTCATGTTATCCAATGCGATGCGCGAACTCGGCATCATTGCGCGGCCGATGCCGCTGGCGATCCGGCCGCCCGGGACCGGCCAGGGGTGTGTCGTCTGTTCGGCCTGCGACAAACTGGCGTGCCCCACGGACGCGAGAGCGTCTGTGCTGGCAAGAAACATCCTGGACGACGCCGCCCTGCCTGGCACGATCTCGGTTCTGTACGGCTGTTTTGTCAACCGGATCGTGCTGCGGAACGACGCCACGGCGGAGGCCCTCGAGTGCCATGTCCCGCTGTCGTCGGAAACGATCCGCATCCCGGTGGACAAGGTCATCGTCTGCGCCAACGCGATACAGACGGCGGCGTTGATGCTGCGGTCGAAAAGCGGGCACGCGCCCGCGGGCATCGGCAACGCGGCCGGCCTGGTCGGGCGGGGCCTGTCGTTCAAGATCAGCGGCTACTCGGTCGGCCACGTCGAGTCCGCCGATCGCGACTGCGCCGCGTCGGCCCCGCACTGGGGACCGCATGCGACCGTCTACACGGACCAGTTCTACGAGCATGCCGACGTGCCGTGCGGATTCGGCGGCCTCATTTATGAAGCGAACCTCGCCGCGCCGCGCGCGAACACCGGGCTGGTGCGCCTGCATTACATCGCCGGGGAGGAACCATGGTCGCACAACCGCGTCGTGCTCGATGAAACCGTTGACCGCCACGGCGTCCCCTACATCCGCTTCGAATACGCGAACTCGCAAAACGACCGCGCGCGCATCGGTTTTCTCGCCGACCGCGCGGATGACATCTTGCGCCGGCTGGGCGCGCACCGCGTCGAGCGCGCGCCTTTCGTCAATTCAAAAGGCAGTTCCCACCTGCACGGCACAATGCGCGCCGGAAGGGATCCCGCGACCTCGGTCGTCGACGGCGGCGGGCGTGTCCATGGCTACACCAACATCCATGTCATGGATGGCTCCGTTATGAATTTCGCGGGGAACAGCAATCCGACACACACCATCATGGCCAACGCGAGGCGCATGGCCATGTCACTCGATAAAAGGAGTATTTAAATGCTGAAGCTTGAAACCGTCGGACACTTGGCCGAATGGGAACGCGAAACCCGCTCATCCATCATCTTCCGCTCCGCCAACGGCGCGATGGCCGAGGACATCAATGGCAAGATCTATATGGATATGACGTCCTGCAGCGGGGCGTCGCCCCTGGGCAGCAACGATCCGCTGTTCAAGGCCAGGCTGGCGCGGTCGATGGAGCGGCAGGCCGACATCCTGCCCTCGCCGGTCGGCGAGCAACGCCAGCTGCTTGCAGCGAAAATCTCGGCGATGTTCCCGGACACCCCGAGGGTGTTCTTCCTGAGGACCGGATCCTGCGCGACGGAGGCGGCGGTGCGGATCGCCCGGCACCGCACCGGCCGCCCGCTCATCCTGACGGCCGGCTTCCACGGATGGCACGACCTCTTTCAACAGCACCCCTGGTCGGACCATCCGCCGGCCAGGGATCAACACGTCCTGGATTTCCAGTATGACCTCGAGATCCTCGAACGGCAACTGGTGGGCAACGCGGGCAAAGTCGCGGGGATATTTTTCACGCCGGAGCCCTCGGTCTTCGCGCCGGCGTTGCTGCGCGAAGTCGCCAGGCTGGCGAGGCTGCATGGCGTGCTGCTGATGGTCGATGAGGTCCTGTGCGGGCTGCGTTACGCCAAGGGGGGCTACTGCCGGGAACACGGGGTAAAAGCCGACCTCATCACGTTGGCCAAGGGGATCGCGCAGGGCGTCGGCCTTTCCGCGGTGGTCGGCACCGCCGACGCCATGGCCGGCGCCGACAACGCTTATCTGGGCAACACCTATCTGCGCGAGAACCGGGCCTTTGTGGCCGGCAACCTGACCCAGGAAATCTTCGAGGAAGCCGACATCGCGGCCCGTCTCGCCGAGAGTGGCTCGACGCTCAAGGGGCTGTTCCAGAGCGCGTTCGAGCGCGCCGGCATACCCGCGCGCGTGCTCGGCGGCGGCACCATGTTCGATATCGTCCTGCCCTCGAAAAACCATGGCAGGGCCTTCGCCCAACGGTGCCTGCAGCACGGCATTTACGTCGGCAACCCGGCAAAATACATGGCAAACGCATCCATGCAAGCCGCATTCTTCGACGCGTTGCGGCCGGCGCTGGAGCGGGCGCTCGCGGACTACAGCAAGGACGAGGACATGACCATCGAGGTCACCGACGCGTCCGTGACCGAATATTGCGCCCAGGCGTTCCGCGCCACGGAAACAGCGTGCCTCTCCAACAAACACCATTGGGCCTGACAGGGAGAAAATCGTGAAAGACACCACGAAAAAACCCCGGCGCCGATCCGCACGACTCGAAAGAAAGGCCACGAAATGAAGGTATCAACGCAAGGTCGCACACCGCTGTTCGACGAGGTGCTGGTGGAAGGTTCGGTACTTGAACATTACCTGGCGGAGCGGGAGGACTATGGGGAACTGCTGACGGAACTATCGGTTTCGTCCGAAGCGATGCGTGACAAGATAGGCCATCGTTGCATCTGGCACATCAATTCCACCGCGTTCGGCGGCGGCGTGGCCGAAATGCTTCCACACCACATATGCCTGCTTCGGGAACTGGGTTTCGACGCCCGCTGGCTCGTCTTCAAACCGAAGGAAGAGCAGTTTTTCCAGTTCACCAAAGGCGTGCACAACTCGCTGCACGACGCCGCCGCGGCGGGCCTGGATGAACTGCTGCCATATTATCTTGCGGCATCGAAGCAAGGGGCCGCGGAGCTGGAGGGAATCATCCGACCTGATGACGTCCTGGTTGTTCATGATCCCCAGCCACTGTGCGCCGTCTCGCAATTCCTGGAGGCCCATCCGCACCCGGCGATCTGGCGCTGCCACGTCGGCCACCCAAAGCGCACCCCCACCGTCGACAACATATGGGGGCTTCTGGAGAAATACCTGCGCCCGTTCCAGCGCGTCGTCCTGAGCAACAAGGAATATGCCTTTGAAACCAGCCGCCCCATCGATATCATCCAGCCATCGATCAGTCCGTTCTCCGTCAAGAACCGCGACCACGACGGGCCGCCGGGCCGGACGCTGGAGCATTCGGTGTCGTTCAATGGTTACGCATTCGAGCCCAACCCGTCACTGCGGGACATGCTCGGCTCGCGGTATTTCCTGCACGTATCCCGGTGGGATGGGCTGAAGGGTATCGATCGCACCATCGCCGCTTTCGCGCGTTTTATCACGGCCACGGCGGTCGACGAGGCAGGCGATCTGCGCCTGGTGATAGCCGGGCCGGATCCCGTCGCGGTGTCCGACGATCCTGAAGGACGGGAGTGCTTCGACAAATGCGTCGCCCTGTGCTCCCAGCTCCCCGAGGCGGTGCGGCGGCGCGTCTATCTGGCCTGTATCTCGATGGAGGACAACGACGCCAATGCCGAAATCGTCGGCCGGCTGCAACAAGGCGCGCATGGCGTATTCCAGCTCTCGCGCGAAGAGGGCTTTGGGCTGACAACGACGGAAGCCCTGTTCCGGGGAAAACCGGTCGTCGTGTCGTCCGCCTTTGGTCTGAAAGCGCAGATCGGTAACGGTCTGAATGGCGTTGTCCTCGACGAGCCGGACATCGAGGACAAGGCTGCGGAAATGATGCGCCGCCTTGCGACCGCGTATGGCGATTTCGAGGAGATGGCCCGAGCCGCGCGTGCCAAATGTCTGCGCTCCAGTACGCAAATCTCGCAAATGCCAAAGTGGTATGACGCGATTCAATCAGCCCTGTCCAGTTTTGAAGGACGGGCCGGCGTGCATGGTGACGGTGCCGCCGGCGCCATGCCGTCCCGCCGGGCGATCGGGCAGGACGACCGCGCGACGCGCCTGAAGCAAAGTCCCGTGTGCTTTTGGCTGACGGGGCTGTCCGGAGCGGGCAAGAGTACCATCGCCGGCGCGCTGGAATCGCGTCTTTGGCAAGGCGGAAACCACACCTATGTGGTCGATGCCGACATCGCGCGGCAAGGATTAAACGCCAACCTGGGGTTCAGCCACGCGGACCGCAGCGAAAACGTGCGCCGCCTCGGTCACCTGGCGCACAGCATCGTCGATGCCGGATTGATCGTGATTGTCACGGCCATTTCTCCATTCTCGAGAGATCGGGCGCTGGTGCGCGCACTGTTCCGGCCGCACCAATTCTTTGAAGTGCATGTGAGCACCGACCTGGCAACCTGCGTCACGCGCGATACCAAGGGATTGTACGCGCGCGCGCGTCAAGGCCAATTGCGTCAACTGACCGGCTGGGACGATCCCTACGAGGCGCCGCAAGCGCCCGACGTCAGGATCGACACAGCCGAAGTCACTGTCGAGGACGCGGTGCGACAAATTTTGGATGCCTACCGTGAGCGTGAGCGCTAAGCCAGCGGCAGTATCTCGGCATGCACCGGCGGGTTCTGTCGCGTTAACCGAGCCATGACCCGGATCGGGTAGCCTGTGAGGCCTGACACTGGACGAATTGCTTATAAATAAGCAACTATTCCATTTATGATATCAAATCTGCCTGTAAAGGCCATTTGAAAAATTGAAAATGAAAACCATTGTTATCATCGGCGCCGGTTTTTCCGGCGCCGTTACTACAGTGCAACTTCTTAGGCGGCACCATACCTCTCCCCTGCGCGTGGTGCTGGTCAATGGCGGCGAACGTATTGCACGTGGTATGGCCTACGGCACCCAAAGTCCTGACCATACGCTGAATGTACCAGCGGGCAACATGAGCGCGCTCGAAGACGACGCGGAGCACTTCCTGCGTTTTGCCCACACCGTGGATGAGCGAATTGATTCCGGCAGCTTCGTCCCGCGCCAGGTCTACGGTGACTACCTGGAATGGCTGTTGGGGCAGGCTGAACGGGATGCTCCGCCACATGTCAAACTTGAACGTGTCTTTCGGTACGTCGTTTCCCTGCACCCCGTGAAGGATGCCGCCGGGCTGGTTGCGCAACTGGATGATGGTTCAACAATCACAGCCGACCACATAGTGTTAGCGCTGGGATACTTCCCTTCCACTCTCCCGATCGCCGGCAAGGCGATTCTTAACAGCAAACGGTATCTGGGGGATCCCTGGGATGCGCGCGGCATCGCACGCATCCCGGCGGATGAACCCGTATTACTGTTGGGCACGGGATTGACCATGGTGGACATGGCGACGACACTGCTAAAACAGAATCCTGCGCGTCCAATCATCGCGGTGTCGCGCAGGGGGCTGGTACCACATCCCCATCGTCACGACGGCCATCGTCACGGCGGCGATTCCGGACCAAGGGCCATTTGGGGAGAGGCCACCACCGTGCGGGAACAACTATGCGAATTTCGGCGCTATATCCGGAGGCTCGCGGCGCAGGGGCGGGACTGGCGCGACGCCATGGCGCTGCTGCGCCCCGTCGCCGCGGATATCTGGCTGGGATACACGGAAAAAGAACGAAAACGTTTCTTGCGCCATGTTCAGCCGTACTGGGATATCCATCGCCACCGCCTCTCACCCACCTTGCACCAGCAACTGACGGAATCATTCCAATCTGGAGTAATACAAACGTTCGCCGCGCGGATTATTGGCTTTGAGGAAAACAGTACCGATATCGAGGTGACATTGCGCCGGCGCGGCGCGGCGCAGACGATCGTTGTGCATGCTGGCGCAGTGATCAATTGTACTGGGCCTTGCGCCGATCCGCGCCATAGTGGCAACGAACTAGTCAAGCAACTTCTGCGAGATGGCTTAATACGGACGGACAGACTGGGATTGGGACTGGAGGTCGGGAGCGACTGCGCAACCATCGATCAGCAAGGCATGAGTTCCGGCTCTCTGTTTTACATTGGTCCTTGGCTGAAAGCTACGTATTGGGAGGCGACCGCCGTCCCGGATCTGCGGCGATTTGCTCTGGCGCTTGCTCAACGGCTCAGCAGATCGTAGCGATGCCATCCTCGACGTACTTGTCGCGCACCAGCACCAATACACAAGGGAATTCGTCGGCTTGCCCTACAATACGGCCACGCCCACTATCCAACCGGCAGTGAACACGATAAATAAAATGACAACCAGACTCGATCTTCTTCCGGGTACCTTGTGCGACCAGCGGATGTGGTCCAGGCTCACGCCGCTGCTGGGTGACGCCTTCGATTTTAATTATGTACCGCTGCACCAGGCCCGCACGCGGCAGCAGATGCGGGAGCTGATCGCGGCGCGCAGCGCGCCGGCGGCCAATCTGGTCGCGTTTTCGCTCGGCGCCTACCTGGCGATCGAGCACGCGGTGGCGCATCCCGAGCGTGTGAAGTCGCTGGTGTTGATCGCCAATTCGGCCAAGGGCCTCAAACCGGCGGAGGTGCAGGCGCGCGAGCGCATCGTCGCCATGCTGGAGCGGAACGCCTATGCGGGGATGTCGCGCCAGCGGCTGCGCGAATTGCTGCATCCGTCGCATTTGGACGATGAGGACATCGTCGGCCCGATCCAGCAAATGGCGCTCGATCTGGGCAAGGAAGTGCTGCTGACGCAATTTGCCACGACCATCGACCGGCCGGATTTGATGGAGCGGCTGGCCGAATTGAAATTCCCGGTGCTGATCGTCGGCGCGGAGGAAGATAATCTGGTGCCGCCGGAGGACTTGCGGCAGATGGCTGCGCGCTTCCCCAACGCCAGTTTGCAGATGCTGGCGGGGGATACCGGGCATATGATTCCGCTGGAGGCGCCCGAGGCGCTGGCGGAGCACATGCTTGCTTTCCTCCGCAACTGCGGCAACGAAAGCTGAAAACATCTAAACCACGTAGGGCGGATTAGCGTAGCGTAATCGGCCATGCATGCGCCGTGGCGGCTCATACATGGCCGATTACGGCGTTCCGCCTAATCCGCCCCACGTGTTTTAGACGTGATTTTAGAAGTGATGATAGACGTGATCATGGAAGGGATTTACGCCGCGTTGGCCAACTCCACCAGATCCACCGTCTTCAATCCCGCCAGGTCCTGCGACAGGTCGCCGACAAACGCGGCGCGGCTGACCTGGCCCTCCTTGATCCACGTGCGCACCGCCGCGCGGATATCGTCCAAGGTGCAATTCAGCACCCCGGTGCGGAAGCGCTGACGCAATTCCTCGTTGACGCCACGGCGGTGCAAACTCCACGCGTGCGTGACCTGCTCGTGCGGCGAATTCGGCTTGTCCAGCCCCTTGATCACGCAGATGATCGCCTCTTCCAGCTCTTCCTGCGAGAAGTCGTTTTCCAGCAGCTGATCGATGGCCACGCCGAAGTCGGCGTAGGTTTCCGACAGGCGCGGGTCGCGGTAGGACGCCATGACGAAGGTGCCGCTGCCGCCGCCATATCCGGCGCTGCCGCCGTATGCGCCGCCCTTCTCGCGCAGGGACGCGTGCAGCAACTGATTGGTCATCAGTTCCGCGGCCACCGCCAACGCGGCGGCGCCGGCTTCGTGCACCATCGGCGCGCGCCAGGCCACCACGCAATGATTGATCTGGCTGACCGCGTGCAGCGCCGCATCCGCCAGCGGCAAACCCTCCTGAGCCGGCGAAATACCCGGTGCCTCCGCCTGCGACGGCGGCAGCTTGACCATGCGCGCGAGGTCGACGCTGTCGTCGCCGGAGCCGGCCGACAGCACGATCGGCGTCACGCCGG
>DATMSN010000024.1:0-8218 GCA_035565375.1 Duganella sp.
TAGCGGGCCGTCAGCTGCACCGAGCGGGGCGCGCCGGGCAGGTTCAAGTTCTTGCTGCTGCCGTGTCCCGCCACGATATACGCGCGGTCAAACAGATTCATGAAATTCAGCGTCAGATCGATACCGCGATGGCGATAATAAGCCATCGCATCGACCGTGACGTAACTCGGCAATGTCACCGTATTGCCCGGATTGGCAAAACGGTCGCCGACATAATTGACGCCGCCGCCGACGCCAAAATGCCCGGCCAGCGCTTTGCTAACCCAGAAATTGGCGCTGTGCTTGGGCGTTAATGTCGGACGTTTCCCCTGAACCGCTTGGCCGTCATCGCGCGCGATAGAAGAAAGCATGGCCGCATCCAGATACGAATAGCCGGCCCAGGTGTTCCAGCCATTTCCCAGATCGCCATTAAATGTCAGCTCCACACCTTTGGTACGCTGGGTTCCCAGCGGCAGAAGTTGCAGCGTCAGCGGATCGGTGGTTTTAATATTCGTACGCGTCAGCTGGAATATCGATACGCCAGCCGATGCGCGGCCATTGAATAAATCGTATTTGGCGCCGATTTCTTTGTTCTTGGTGATCTCCGGCGCGATCTGCGCATTCGCGGTGGTTAATGCGAAGCCTTCACCCGATGGCTGGAATGACCGGCTGAACGAGGCGTAATAAGATTGCGCCGCGCTGGGCTGATAAACCAGGCCGGCGCGCGGGCTCCAATTGCGGTCGGTGCGGCTGACATTCGGCACGCCGACGCGTCTTTCGATATTCTCTTGTTCAAACCTGTCGTAGCGGATGCCGGCCAGCGCTTTCCATTCCGGCGCCAGCGTGACCATGTCCTGCAAATACGCGCTGGCGATCTTGAATATGCCCAGGTTATTCGACGTCGGCGCGCCGCCCGCGGTAAATGGCACGACCGGATTCACCGGATTAAACAAGGACACCGTCGCAACGTTGGCTTGCGACCGTACCAGCTGGTTCTTGTCCTGCTTGCCCAATTCCACGCCGTACAGGATCTGATGCTGCATGCCGGCCAGTTCCGCCAGTTGGGTCAGCTCGGTCTGGTTGGCATAGCCGTCCTCGTCGCGGGCGACGTTGCCACGGGTGAGGGAGGCGGTACGCGCCGTTTCGTTGACCGACCCCACCAGCGTATTGTTGCGATCCAGCGTGTAGTCGTAATGGCGGAAAGCGTTGCGGATCGACAGTTGCCGGTTGAAGCGGTGATCCAGCGTGAATCCGTAGGCTTTCACCCGCGACTCGCTGTAATCGAAGTCTTTGGCGTTGGCCGCGCCGTAGTAGGTGCTCGCCGGCACATCGACGGCGCGCCCCTGGAAGGAGGGAATGCCGAAGTCGGTGACGCGCTTGTCGTTCAGATATTCGGCTTGCAGCAGCAACAGCGTGTCGGCGCCGAGCTTGAATTGCACCGATGGCGCCAGCGCCTCGCGTTTGAGAAACTGCTGGTCGCGGTAGCTGTCCGAATCCTCGGCCGCGCCGGTCACGCGGAAGGCCACGCCGCTGCCGGTCAGATTGCGCGCGAGGTCGAATTCGCCCCGTTTCTGGCCCCAGCGGCCCACTTGCAGGCTGACTTCGCTACGGTCGATCCCGGGCTTCTTGGTGATGCGGTTGATCATGCCGCCGGACGAACCGCGGCCATACAGCACCGAAGCCGGCCCCTTGATGACTTCGATCTGCTCGACGTTCGACAGGTCGCGGAAATACAGCGCATCGTCGCGCATTCCGTCCACAAACTGGTCGCTGATGGCGCTAAAGCCGCGTATCGTGACCTGGTCGCGCTGGCCGTCGCCGTGCGACAGGCCGATTCCCGGCACGGCCTTGAGCACGTCCTGCATCGAGCGCGCGCCCTGGTCGCGCAGCAGTTCCTGCGGCACCACGTTGATGGTTTGGGGGATATCGCGCAACGGCGCGTCGATCTTGGTGCCGGTGGTGGCGGTGGTGGGGCGGTAGCCTTCGGTTTCGCCGCTGACGGTCACGACCGGCATGGCCTGGTCGGGCACCGCGCCGGCCTGCGCCAGCGCGGGGTTGGAAAAGGAGAGGCTGGCCAGCATCAAGGCCAGCGGGGTCTTGGTCAGTGTCATGTGATCCCTTGAAGTAGTTGTTGGCTGGCTACTTGGGTCGCACGACGCTTCGCTGGCTAAATAAGAATAGTTATCATTACAATTATGCTCCTAAGATGCTAGCAACGCAAGAATCGGCGCCAATTTAGCGCACCGCCGGCAACAACCGCACTTCAATGCCGGAGTACATCGACGGCGCGTGATAAATCCTTTGCGTCGCCTTCCGGAAGTCCTCCGGCTTGGCTTTTGGAATGTCGACAAACGTTTGCGGATTCAAATCCACCAGCGGGAACCAGGAACTCTGGATCTGCACCATGATGCGGTGTCCGCGCCGGAAGGTGTGGTTGACGTCGGCCATGCTGTAGTCGACCGTCTCGACCTTGCCCGGCGTAAACGGCTGCGGATTGTCGAAGCCGTTGCGGAATTTGCCGCGCAGCGGATCGCCGCGCACCAGTTGCTGGTAGCCGGCCATGGTCAACGACGGCTTGGGCACGTCGGTGCGGTGTTCGTCACCCTGGCCGCCGTTGGGATAGCTCGGCGGATACACGTCGATCAGCTTGACGATCCAGTCGGCGTCGGTGCCGGTGGTGGAGACGAACAGGCGTGGCTTGACCGGGCCGCTCAGGGTGACGTCCTCTTCCAGCACCTCGCTGCGGTAGGTCAGCACGTCCGGGCGCGTGGCGGCGAAGCGCTGGTCGCCCACCATGTATTCCTTGGGCACGCCGATGGCGGGATAGGCGGTGTATGGCACCGGCTTGCGCGGATCGGCCACATATTCGTCGAAGGCCTCGGCGGCGCCGGCGGCCGGCTGCTTCCAGTCGAGTGTGCCGTTCGGGCCGAGGTAGAGCGTGCGGGTCTGGGCCTGCGCCGGCGGCCAGGCCGCGTAGGTGCGCCAGACATTGCTGCCCGTTTCAAACGCGTACACTTCCGCCGCGTTTTTGTTCGGAACGCCTTTCAGGTGCTGCTCGAAGAACGGGAATTCGATCTTGCTGCGGAAATACTCGCCGGTTTTCGCGTCGAACTGCACGTGGCCCAGGCTCTTGCCGTCGTAGCGGTTCCAGCCGCCGTGCGCCCACGGCCCCATCACCAGGCCGCTGTAGATGCCGGGATTGTTGCGCTTGATCGAGCCGTACGTGGTCAGCGGCCCCTGCAGGTCTTCGGCGTCGTACCAGCCGCCCACCGTCAGCACGGCGGCCTTGATGTTCTTCAGGTGCGGCGCGATGGAGCGCGCCTTCCAAAAATCGTCGTAGGTCGCGTGCTCGATGGTGGGCATCAGCAGCGCGCGCTGGTTCTGCGTCATCGTGTTGGTGATGTTCGACAGCGTCAGGTGCGACAGGAAAAACTCGTAGCCGTCGGCGGTGCCGTAGTCGAAGCGGGTCCAGCTCTTGGGCAGCGGCGTCGGGTTGGGCGCTTCCACGAAGGCGGCGTAAAAGTCGAAGTTCGCCGCCAGCATGAAGGCGCCGCCGTGGTACGAATCGTCGTTCATGTACAGGTTGGTGACCGGCGCCTGCGGCGAGGCGGCCTTGATGGCCGGATGCGAGTCGATGATGCTGGCCGAGGTGTAAAAGCCGGGATACGAGGTGCCCAGAATGCCGACCTTGCCATTGTTGTTGGGGACATTTTTCAACAGCCATTCGACCGTGTCGTGCATGTCCTCGCTCTCGTTGCCTTCGCCTTTGGCGCGCTTGGCGTTGACGTGCGGCGTCATTTCCTGCCACTTGCCCTCGGACATGTAACGGCCGCGCACATCCTGCTGCACGAAGATATAGCCGCTCTGCTCGAACTCGGGCGACGGTCCGACATGGTCGGGATAGAAATCGACGCCGTAGTGCAGTTCGTCGTCGATCTCGACGCCCGCGCTGTAGGGCGTGCGTTCCATCAGGAAGGGATAGCGCTTGCTGGCATCCTTCGGCACGTAGACGGCGGTGAACAGGCGCGCGCCGTCGCGCATCGGGATGCGGTACTCGAACTTGGTGTAGTGCTCGCGCAAATTGTATTTGGCCGGGGCGTCGATGGGGGCGGCATGGACGGGGCCGCAGAGCCCCCCCGGCACGAGTGCGTGGAGAGCAAAGGCAAGGGCGGTAAGGCGCGATTTCATGGGTTCCTTGTGATTTGAAAGACAAACATGCTCAAGTCTAATGCCAGTGGATAACTTTGGCTGCGACAAATTTGCGCACCAACATATTTCTCTTTAAAAACATCAGCTTGGCGGCAGGGGGTGATGCTTGTTAACAGGCTTATCCACAGAATTTGTTAACAACCGGGCTTGATGTCTGCAGATAAATTGTACATTTTGACATTTGTGTTGGCTACCGCACAGTTGACGGCAAGACAAAACTATATTCTCCGCATCACCGAATAAGGGCGTTCGGTAACTCTAATTGCTTAAATATTAACTACTGCGGAAACTAAATGAAAATCAAAAATATCTTGCTGGCTTCGATGATCACGGGCGCTAGCCTGTTCGGCTCGGCCGCTTTCGCTGCGAACGTGGGACAAACCGTCAGCATCAACCTGGACAACGACGGCGCCGGCGGCTTCAACGCGCACTTCGGCAACACCTACGGCAGCGTCGACCTTACCAACACGTTCACCGACAAGTATATGTTCTCGCTGAACACCAATTTCGACTCCGCTACCTCGCTGACGTCGAGCTACCTGCCATCGAGCACCATCAAGGATCTGCAGATCACCGGCTTCAACCTGGTGAAATATGACCCGGTGACCAGCGCGGTACTGGGCACCTACGTCGGCAGCAATGTCACCGGCGGTGGCGCGCATCCGACCGATCGTTGGGAATTGACCGCGACCAGCTTGACCGCGGGCAGCTATTTCGTTCAGGTCGACGGCTTGGTCGCCGGCACCGGCGGCGGCGCTTATGGCTCCGACCTGACCATCGCCGTGTCCGCCGTGCCGGAACCAGAAACCTTCGGCATGATGGCCGCCGGCCTGGGTCTGCTGGGCTTCATGGCACGCCGCAAGCAAGCTAAAAAAGCTTAACCTAGGGTAGGTGTTGTCCGACGCGTCTGAGCCTACGAACTCAGACGCGTTTTTTTATGGCCGCAAGCTATCGATCAGCGCCTGGCGCGCTGACGGTGGCGGAGCGGTTATCCGCCCATCGGCTGGCCATTCGCCGCCGCCGGGCCGGATGGGGCCGGCCCGGAGCACAAGTCGCATGCTTGTGCGAAAATCGGTCATGGCGCCGCGGCGCGCCCCCACCACCGGAACCCTATGAGCGAACGCTATTTCTACCAGCCATCCCAAGGCCACGGCCTGCCGCACGACCCCTTCAACGCCATCGTCGGACCGCGTCCGATCGGCTGGATCTCCTCGCGCGGCGGGCAGGGCAACCTGAACCTGGCGCCCTACAGTTTTTTCAACGCCTTCAACTACACGCCGCCGCTGATCGGCTTTTCCAGCCAGGGACGCAAGGACACGCTGCGCAATATCGAGCAGACCGGCGAATTCGTGTGGAATCTGGCCACGCGCCCGCTGGCCGAGGCGATGAACGCCAGCTGCGCGCCGGCGCCGCCGGAGGTCGACGAGTTCGTGCTGGCGGGCCTGACGACGGCGCCGTCGCGCATCGTCGGTGTGCCGCGCGTGGCTGAAAGTCCGGTCGCGTTCGAGTGCAAATGCACGCAAATCATCCGCCTGCAAGACGCGGCTGGCGAGCCGACCAACGGCTGGCTGATCATGGGGGAAGTGGTGGGCGTGCACATCGCGCCCGAGTTGCTGCGCGACGGCGTTTATGACACGGCCGGCTCGCGCACCATTTTGCGCGGCGGCGGCCCGGCCGATTATTTCGAGATCGGCGCGGATAGCCTGTTCCGCATGCGGCGGCCAGACTATCCGTAAAACGCTGGATTAATACGTGTAGAACATTTTCTGCACGGCCTTGCTGTCGTCGGTCCTGGTCAAGGCCAGCATCAGCAGGATGCGCGCTTTTTGCGGATTGAGCGTGTCGGAGGCAACGAAGTCCAGCTCGTCGTCGTTGGCTTCGCCGTTGCGGGCCACGATGCCCTGGCCGACGCGGCTCGCACGCACGATCATCACGCCCTGCTTGCGGGCGGCGATCAGCGCGGTCTTGACCGAGGCGGCCAGGCTGCCGTCGCCGACGCCGGCGTGGATGATGCCCTTGGCGCCGGCGGCGACCAGCGCGTTGAGCGCGACCGGGCCGACGTTGGCGTAGCCGTAGACGATGTCCACTTGCGGCAGCTTGTCGAGTTTGCTAATGTCGAACTCGGCGTCCGCCGTGTGCTTGCGGGTCGAGGCGCGGTAGAAATACGGCTTGTTGCCCTGGATGTAGCCCAGCAGGCCCAGTTCGGTGGTCTTGAAGCTGTCCGGGGTCGAGGTGTTGGTCTTGGTGACGTCGCGGGCGCTGTGGATCTGGTCGGCCATCGCCACCATCACGCCTTTGCCGACGGCGTCGGGATTGGCGGCCAGCAGCACGGCGTTGTACAGGTTGATCGGGCCGTCGGCCGACAGCGCGGTGCCCGGACGCATGGCGCCGACCAGCACCACCGGTTTTTTGCTCTTGACGACCAAATCGAGGAAGTAAGCGGTTTCTTCCAGCGTATCGGTGCCGTGGGTGATGACGATGCCGTCGACATCGGACTGGGCCAGCAGCGCGTTGACGCGCTTGGCCAGGGCCAGCCAGTGTTCATTGCTCATGTTTTCGCTGGCGATCTGGAACACCTGCTCGCCCTTGACGTGGGCGACCTTGGACAGTTCCGGCACCGCCTTGATCAGGGTGTCGACGCCGACGGTGGCGGCGGTGTAGCCGACCGTGGTCGTGCTGCTGGCGCCGCTGCCGGCGATGGTGCCGCCGGTGGCCAGGATGGTGACGTTGGCAAGTTTGTCCGCTGCCTCCGCATAGCTACCAAGCAACAGGGCGCAGGCCAGCAAGGCTTGGTAGAAACGGGTTGGAATATTATGGTTACGTAACATGCGCTCTCCTGATCAAACTATAAAGTTTGAGATAGTAACAAATACACAGTCTGTCAACAACGCAGGGTGTTGCCGCGTTACGGTTGACAGACCTGCTATATTAGAGGTGATTTACGGAATTACAAAAGAGAAAACATGATGAGTTTAGCAATCACTCTTCGCCGGAGTGCGCTGCTGTCCATGGTGCTGGCGCTGCTGGCCTGTGTGGCGGCCTGCGGCAAGACGGCGGCGCAAAAGCAGCAGGAGGAGGCCGCGACGCTGACCACGCTGGGCGAAAAATATGTCAGGGAAAAGGTCCGCGATCCCGCTTCCGCCCAGTTCCGCAACCAGTTCATCGGCAAGGGCGGCGCGCCCTGCGGCGAGGTCAACGCCAAGGACGCGTTCGGCACATATATCGGCTTCCAGCGCTACATCTCGGTCGCGCGCGAGCTGACCTTGCTGGCGCAGGATGTCGCCCCGGCCGAGTTCGAGGAATCGTGGCGCGAGCTGTGCCGCTAGCCGCCCAACATCACTGACCCGTCGAGGACACCGCATGCCACCAAACCCCGGCGCCGACATGGCGATGAGCCCGCATTTGGCCTCGTCGGACATCGGCCACCGCCGCCACCAGATTTTCCCCACGCTGAGCGACCGCCAATTCGACATCCTGAGCCGCTACGGCGAACGCCGCGCCATCGCCGCCGGCGAAGTGCTGTTCCGCCAGGGCGAGCGCCACATCCCGATGTACGTGATCATCTCCGGCGCGATCGAGGTGGAGCGCGCCTCGGCGCTGGGATCGACCGTCATCGGCACGCACGGTCCGGGTTCCTTCACCGGCGAGATGGGCACCCTGGCCGGACGCGCGGCCGTCGCCAGCGCGCGCGCCTTGAGCGACAGCGAGATGATCGTCATCAGCGAGGAGTCGCTCGGCACGCTGGTGGTGTCCGAGGCCGATCTGAGCGAAACCATCATGCGCGCCTACATCCTGCGGCGCGTGGCCTACATGCAGGACCAGAGCGGCGGCCTGGTGATGTTCGGCGCGCGCGACTCGGCGCCGACGCTGGCGCTGCGCCATTTCCTCACCCGCAACGGCCAACCGTCGGCCTACTTCGATATCGACCTGCATGACGAAACCGCCGCGCTGATGGCGCGCTTCGGCGTGACGGCCGCCGACATCCCGGCCGTCGTCACGCCCGACGGCGACGTGCTGCGCAAGCCCAGCC
>DATMSN010000025.1:0-2787 GCA_035565375.1 Duganella sp.
GGGCCGGCGCCGCGTGGAACGAGGCGCTGGGCGCGGTGGCGATCGAGGCGGCCGCGCCGATGCGAACCATGGTCTATACGGCGCTGTACCACAGCATGCTGGCGCCCGGGCTGTTCATGGACCGCGACGGCCGCTATCGCGGTCCGGACAACGAGGTCCATCGGGCCGACGGCTTCCGCTTCCATTCGACCTTCTCGCTGTGGGACACCTACCGCGCGCTGCATCCGCTGCTGACGTTGATCCAGCCGGAGCGGCGCAACGCCGATTTCGTGCGCTCGCTGATCGCGTCGCAGCAGGCCAGCCCTTACGGCATCCTGCCGGTGTGGCAGTATCACGGCCTGGAGACGTGGTGCATGATCGGCTACCACGCGGTGCCGGTGATCGCCGACGCCTACATGAAGGGGATCAAGGGCTTCGACGCCGAGGCGGCGCTCAAGGCGATGACCAGCAGCGCCGAATACGGTCCGTACGGCGGCCTGCAACACTATATGAAGCTGGGCTACGTGCCGATCGACCTGGAGCCGGAGGCGGCGTCGAAGACGGTCGAATACGCGTTCGACGACTGGACCATCGCGCGCATGGCGGAGAAGATGGGCAAGCGCGACGTGGCGGCGCGCTATTACCAGCGCGCGCAGAACTACCGCAACTCGTTCGACACCAAGACCGGCTTCCTGCGCGCGAAGAAGTCGGACGGCCAGTTCCGCGAGCCGTTCGATCCGGTGCGCTCCAACTTCGGCAGCGACTACACCGAGGGCAGCGCGTGGCAGTACTCGTGGTACGCGCCGCACGACAACGCCGGCCTGATCAAGATGCTGGGCGGCGATGCCGGTTTGCAAAACAAGATCGACATGATGTTCGACGCCAAGGTCGACGACAACGTCTACGCGCACATGGAGGACATCTCCGGCCTGATCGGCCACTACGCGCACGGCAACGAGCCGTCGCATCACGTGGCCTACCTGTACAACTTCGCCGGCGCGCCATGGAAGACGCAGCGGCGCCTGACGCAGGTGGTGGCGTCGCAGTACAACCCGACGCCGCAGGGCTTGTCGGGCAACGACGACCTGGGACAGATGTCGGCCTGGCTGGCCTTCACCGCGCTGGGTTTCTATCCGGTGGCGCCGGGCAGCAACGAGTACGTGATCGGGCGGCCGTTCCTCGACAAGGCGGTGATGAATCTGCCCAACGGCAAGACCTTCACGATCCGCGCGCTGGGCATGGGCGCCGACAACATTTACGTCGCCGGCGTGACCTTGAACGGCAAGCCGCTGGCGCAGACCTTCCTGCGCCATGAGCAGATCATGGCCGGCGGCGAGCTGGTGTTCACGATGTCGGGGACGCCGAACAAGGACTGGGGCAAGGGCGCCGGCGCGCGTCCCTACACGCAAACGGCGTATTGACCCGTCGACGAACTGCGGTCAATGTCGATCTGATCATAATGCGTTCCGCTGGGCTGGGTAAGCTGACCTTTCTGCCATATCGGGCGGGAAGTTCTCTTCGTCACTATTGCTCGCGCTTTGGTGGCCACTCAACCTGGACGGAGGTTATGATGGATGAATTTGTCTACAGTTTGTTGCTGAAGGGTACGCAGGGCTTGACCTTGCTCGGTACGTTGCGCTTCCGCTTCTTGGATCTGACCGCGGCCAAGGATCTGACCGCGGCCAACCGCGCCCGCGACGTGCAAGCGTTGATGGGCGCGGCCATCGACCGCTCCAGCATCGCGCTGTTCGTGTTGCCGGCGGAGGGTTCGATCTCGGTGCCGCTGCTGAGCGGCCTGACGCCGGTGCCGATCAGCGGCATCGGCTTCGGCAGCCCCGTGGGCCTGCTGACGGTGCTGCTCGAAAGCTCCGATGATGCGCGCCGCGTGAACCTGCAGATCAATCCCATCGACGCCCCCCATATCGGCGGCGGCCTGTCCTGGCAACTCGGGCAGCAGCAGGAGGGCGAGTTGCTGTTCAGTGTGCTGGGCACCCGGCTCGAATTGGCCATGTAGGCAGTGAAGTTCTCGTCGTCACCATCGCTCGCGCATGGTGGCCGCTCAACCCGCTTGGAGGTTATGATGGATGAGATTGTTTACGATCTTCTGTTGAAGAGCCCGCTTGGTTTTGCGCTGTTAGGCACGCTTCGTTTCCGCATCCGTTTCGACCAACCGGCCGCCGGCAAGGGCGCCGGCGACGTGTCCGCGTTGTTGGCCGAAACGCTGGAACGGCCCGTCATCACCATGGATGTGCAAGAGCTCGCGGGCAGCATCTCGGTGCAGTTCCTGACGGCGCTGTCGCCGGTGCCGATCGACGGGCGTCTCTTCAGCTTCGCCATGGCGCCGTTGCCCCTGAACGCTCTGTTCAGCGGCGGCGATTCCGAACGCCCCCTGTTTTTGCAGTTCAGTTTCCTCGACGCCACCCACATCGGTGGCGGCCTGCTCTGGCAGGCCGGCACCCCGCGGCAACTGACGTTCAGCCTGCTGGGCACGCAGCGTCCGTTCGGCATGTAGTTGCGTCCCGATGCAATTCTCCGCGTCGCCATCGCTCGCGCGGGGTGGCCGCTCAACTTGGATGGAGGTTATGATGGACGAGATTGTCTTTAACATATTGTTGACGAGCGGGTTCGGCTTGAGCCTGCCCGGCACCCTGCGTATGCGTTTCACCGATCTGGACGCGGTGGCGCCCAAGGGCGACATTGGCGCCGTGCTGGCGGCGATGCCGCAGTCGGCCCGCATCGACGTGGTGGCGTTCCAGTTGGCGGGGACGTTGTCGGTGCCGTTGCTGGCCGGCTGGCGCCCCGTGCCGG
>DATMSN010000026.1:0-2401 GCA_035565375.1 Duganella sp.
ATGAAACGCGCATTTATCCTGCTGCTGGACTCCTTCGGTCTGGGCGCCACGCCCGACGCAGCCAAATACAACGACGTCGGCGCCAACACCTTCGGCCACATCGCCGCCTGGGCCGCCAAGAGCGGCAAGCCGATGTCGCTGCCGACCATGGAAAAACTGGGCCTGGCCGCCGCCGCCCATGCCGCCAGCGGCCAGTGGGCCGAAGGCTTTGCCCAGCGCGACGGCTTCACCGCCGCCTACGGCGCCGCCCGCGAGCGCTCGACCGGCAAGGACACGCAGTCCGGCCATTGGGAAATCGCCGGCGTGCCGGTGGAATTCGACTGGGGCTACTTCCCGAAGACGGTGCCGTCGTTCCCGGCCGAGCTGACCAAAAAGCTGCAGGAGCTGACCGGCGTGCCGGGCTTCCTGGGCGACTGCCATGCCTCGGGCACGGAAATCATCAACAAGCACGGCGATGAACACGTCGCCACCGGCAAGCCGATCATCTATACGTCGGCCGACTCGGTGCTGCAGATCGCCGCGCACGAGGAGTCGTTCGGCCTGGAGCGCTTGTACGAAGTGTGCGAGATCGCCTTCAAGCTGGTCGAGCCGTACAACATCGGCCGCGTCATCGCGCGTCCGTTCACCGGCGCCGACGGCAACTACACCCGCACCACCAACCGTCATGATTACGCCGTCGCGCCGCCGGCGCCGACCTTGCTCGACCACGTGAAGAACGATGGCGGCGAAGTCATCGCCCTCGGCAAGATCAGCGACATCTTCGCGACCCAGGGCGTGTCGCGCGTGGTCAAGGGCAAGGACAACATGGCGCTGTTCGACGCGCTGATGAAGGTGGAGCGGGAAGCCGGCGACAAGTCGCTGACGTTCGTGAACTTCGTCGACTTCGACCAGGCCTTCGGCCACCGCCGCGACGTCACCGGCTACTCGAACGCGCTGCACGAGATGGACGCGCGCCTGCCGGAGTTCATCGCCCAGCTGAAGGAGGGCGACCTGGTGGTGATCACCGCCGACCATGGCTGCGATCCGACCTGGCCGGGCTCCGACCACACCCGCGAGCACATTCCGATGATCTTCTTCGGTCCTGGCGTGAAGGCGCGGCAGTTGCCGGTCTCCGAAACCTTTTCCGACATCGGCCAGACCCTGGCCCACCACCTCGGCGTGAAACCACTTTCCCACGGAAGCAATCTGTTATGACCATTATTACGGACTTCAAACGTAACGAAGCGGTCCCGCTGGACCTGGGCTGGATCAACCATATCCATGTCAACAAGAGCGCGGCCGACCGTCGCGCCGCCAGTCTGGCCAACCGCCGCACCGTCAAGAAGGAATACCAGGCCGCGTGGCTGGTCAAGGCAATCGGTCTGATCGACCTGACCACGCTGTCCGGCGACGACACCCCGGGCCGCGTCGAGCGCCTGTGCATGAAGGCGATGCGCCCACTGCGCTCCGATCTGGTCGAGGCACTGGGCCTGCAAGGCGAGAAGCTGACCACCGGCGCCGTCTGCGTCTACCACGAGATGATCAAGCCGGCGGTGCAGGTGCTGCAAGGCCGCCTGCCGATCGCCGCCGTGTCGACCGGCTTCCCGGCCGGTTTGACCAGCATGGAAACCAAGGTGCGCGAGATCGAATTGTCGGTCGCCGCCGGCGCCAGCGAGATCGACATCGTCATCACCCGCCAGCACGTGTTGACGGGGAACTGGCAGGCGCTGTACGACGAGATGGTGGCCTACCGCCAGGCCTGCGGCGAGGCGCACGTGAAAGCGATCCTGGCGACCGGTGAACTGGTCACCCTGGAAAACGTGGCCAAGGCGTCGTGGGTCTGCATGATGGCCGGCGCGGACTTCATCAAGACATCGACCGGCAAGGAGCCGGTCAACGCGACGATTCCGGTGTCGCTGACGATGGTGCGCGCGATCCGCGACTACCACGAGCAGACCGGTTTCAAGATCGGCTACAAGCCGGCGGGCGGCGTGGGCACGGCCAAGGCCGCGCTGCAGTACCTGACCCTGATGAAGGAGGAACTGGGCAACGAGTGGCTGGAGCCGCACCTGTTCCGCATCGGCGCCTCAAGCCTGCTGACCGACATCGAGCGTCAGCTTGAGCACTACGTGACCGGGAACTACTCGGCCGCTCACCGCCACGCACAACCCTAATACGGACACGTCATGCCATCTATTAAAGAGATCCTCAATACCATGGAATACGGCCCAGCACCCGAAAGCCAAAAAGAAGCGCAAGCGTGGCTGGAGCAGCACGGCCGCACCTTCGGTCTGTTCATCGACAACGCGTGGAGCGAGCCGGGTGAACTGTTCGCCTCGACCAATCCGGCCGACGCCGGCAAGCTGGCCGACCTGACGCAGGCGACCGGCGCCGACGTCGATCGCGCCGTCGAAGCGGCGCG
>DATMSN010000027.1:0-2263 GCA_035565375.1 Duganella sp.
GCAGGTGGTCGGCGTCGGCCAGGGGGCGGCGGCGGCGGTGGAGCGCTATTTCTACGCCCACGGCAGCGCCCCGGCCACCCTGGAGCAGGCCGGCTACGCGATGGACGATCCGAACCACGTGGTGCAGAGCATCACGGTCGACGCCGCCAACGGCATGGTGCACGTGTTCCCGGCCGACCTGAACTACCGCGGCAAGGCTATTGCGTTCACGCCGAGCCTGGACGAGAATAAGCGCGTGGCCTGGCGCTGCGGCAGCGACGCCATCCCGGTCAAGCTGCTGCCGGCCGGCTGCCACGAGTAGCGGGGGCCCCCGCGCCCACGCCTCGAAGGACGCCGTTTTGACCACACCGCTGGAAGTCGCCGCCAATGCCGTCATGACGCTGTCCATCGTGCTCGCCGGACGCAACAACGTGCATTCGTGGTGGCTGGGCGTGATCGGCTGCGCGATGTTCGCCGCGCTGTTCTACGGCTCCAGGCTGTACGCCGACGTCGCGCTGCAACTGTTCTTCATCGCCACCTGCCTGATCGGCTGGCGCCGCTGGTCCGGCGGCGGCGGCCGGGCGCTGCCCATTTCGCTGGCGCGGCCGGTGCTGCTGGGCTCGATGAGCGCGGCCGGACTGGCGGCCACCGCCGTCTACGGCCTGATGCTGCAAGCGTGGACCGACGCCTACGCGCCGTTCATCGACTCGGCCGTGCTGATGTTCAGCATCATCGCCCAATTGCTGCTGATGGGGCGGCGGCTGCAGACCTGGCCGTTCTGGCTGCTGGTCAACACCGTCTCGATCCCGCTGTACGCCAGCCGCGGCCTGTACCTGACGGCCGCGCTGTACGGGGCCTACTGGGTCAACGCGCTGGCCTCGTGGTTCTTCTGGCGCCGCCAGATGCGCGCGGGCGCGGCGCCGGCCGGCGGCCGCTAGCCCCGTTCGGACACAATTCGGCCACACATCGGCCACAATTTGGCCGCGCATCGCCCCGAAAGCATCGACATTGTCCTGGGCAAGCTCTATCATTGATTTCCGCGCGGAAAAAATATGGAGCAAACAATGCAATGGTTCTATGATCTCAAGATAGGCAAAAAGTTAATTCTGGCGTTCGCGGTGGTGATCGCGCTCACTTGCGTGCTGGGCCTGTTCTCGATCAACCAGCTGGTCAAGGTCAACCAGGCGTCGACCGACATCGCCACCAACTGGATGCCGGCGGTGCGCTACCTGGGCCAGATGCAGACGTCGATGTCGCGCTACCGCATCTCGGAATCGACCCACATCCTGGTGACCGAGGAGGCCGACATGGCGGCCACCGAAAAATCGATGGCGACCCGGCTCGAGACCCTGGCCAAGCAGCAGGCGTTGTACGCGGCGCTGGTCTCCGAGTCCGAGGAAAAACGCCTCTACGCCGAGCTGCAGCAAACCATGCAGGCCTACCAGGCCGAGAGCAAGAAGCTGATGGCGCTGTCGCGCGCCGGCCAGAAGGAGGAGGCGCGCGTGCTGTTCCGCGGCGCCTCCAACAAGGTGTTCCGCCAGGTCAACGAGCAGCTCGACGCGCTGGTCAAGATCAACGACGACGGCAGCATGGCATCCGAAGCGTCGGCGGCGCAGACGTTCTCGCTGGCGCGCAAGCTCATCCTCGCCACCCTGGCGGCGCTGATCGTCATCAGCCTGGTGCTGGCGACCACGGTCTCGCGCGCGGTCGCCCGGCCGCTGGAGGAGGCGGTGGTGATCGCCCGCCGCGTGGCCGAGGGCGACCTGACCGGCCGTATCGTCGGCCACGGCAAGGACGAGACGGGGCAACTGATGTTGTCGCTCAAGGCGATGAACGACAGCCTGCTGCGGGTGGTGGGCGAGGTGCGCGGCGGCACCGACACCATCGCCACCGCGTCGGCCGAGATCGCCAGCGGCAACCTCGACCTGTCGAGCCGCACCGAGGAACAGGCCAGCTCGCTCGAGGAGACCGCCTCGGCGATGGAGGAGTTGACCGCCACCGTCAAGCAGAACGCCGACAACGCGCGCCAGGCCAACCAGCTGGCGCTGTCGGCGTCCGGCACGGCCACCGACGGCGGCCAGGTGGTGGGCGAGGTGATCGCGACGATGGAGGCCATCAGCGCGGCCTCGCGCAAGATCGTCGACATCATCAGCGTGATCGACGGCATCGCCTTCCAGACCAACATCCTGGCCTTGAACGCGGCGGTGGAAGCGGCGCGCGCGGGCGAGCAGGGCCGTGGCTTCGCGGTGGTCGCGAGCGAGGTGCGCAACCTGGCGCAGCGCAG